>JANNCQ010000053.1:0-11563 GCA_031386685.1 Candidatus Altimarinota bacterium
CGCATATCCTTTCTCTCTCACAATCAAAAATACACTCTTAGCAGAGTGTATTTTCTGTGATTGTTCGTTCGAAAGGCAACGGCATGATTCATCCCCAGCCTTAAAAGGCGTGGGGTTTTCTCAAAGTTGTTATAAAATATACTATGAAACCACCTATTTATAAACGTGAATCAAGTCGTCTTCAGAAAGAAATACTCACACACCTCCGCCTAAATATTATTTTCTTCTTAATACCGACATCTATCGTTGGACTGAGTATACCTATATTGGATTATCTTTGATTTCATAATTTTATTCCTCTATTATTTCTTTTCGCATTTATTTGGGCGATACCGTTTATCGCTATATGTTGATATGTGCAATGGATTTCTCGATTGATACAGCATACTTTGGTAAAAGCAAAACTGAATTTAGGATCTCTCGATCAGAGAGAAAATATAGACGAAATACTCGAGAAAACTACAGTAATTCGAAAAACAATTTCTATACTCGCCATTTCTATAAAAACTACCGGATTCCTGTTGAGAGAATCGGGAAAAACTTTTTTGAAAGAAAAGATTAATGGAGAATTAATATTTTTTCTTCAATTTTTACAAAATCTGAAATCTGATCTTGCACTTCACCTCTCTGAGCAAAAACATAATCTAGAAGAAGCAAAAGATGAAGTCACAGAGAATATTGTTGGGACGACCGCACTGGAACAAGTCTCAGAACTCCAGAAAGAGAGGCTCAATAGACAAATAGAGCAATTCGAAGAGCTCCAGAAAATCCTTGTGAAAGGATAATTATGACTCTAAAGAATAAAATCTCAGTGAATTCTCATATACTATCTTCTCTATTTCTTCAGCTGATTCATCTCGAAGCTCACAGAGTTTCTCAAGTACATGGCGAGTATTTGAAGGCTCGTTGACAGTTCCACGTACTGACTGCGGTGCAAGAAATGGACTATCTGTCTCGATAAGAATTCTATCAAGTGGGATTTTCGCTGCTGCTTCTTGTATTTTCGGAGCATTTTTATAGGTCACGATACCTGAGAATGAGAAGTATATCTCGGGAGAGAAATCAAGTAAATCACTTGCAAAATCCCAATCTTCAGAAAAACAATGCATGACGCATCGATCGATCCCCTCTTGTTTCATGAACTCGAGTGTCTTATCCCGAGCATCCCGAGTGTGGATCACGAGTGGTAAGTCATATTTACATGCGAGCTCCCACTGCATGACGAACCATGCTTCTTGGTTCTTTATCTGTTCTTGTGCCTTCAGAGAAAGGGTACTCATATTCAGTCTCACATTTCCCCCATCACTTCCATCGAGATAGTGATGATCGAATCAAGTCTCTCCCACTGCCACGATGATATCACGATTATCTATGATGAGTTTCTCATATCCTTCTATGGACGAATATCTAGAGACATCTTGTGCAGTCTCTGGATGATGTCCGACAGTAGCGTAGAGCACTCATGGAAACCTTCGGGCAAGAGATATCGCCTTGAGTGAGGACTCCACATCACAGCCGATTTGCACAGCCTTCGTGACTCATTTTTGATACATATTTGCGAGTACATCATCGATGCGAGGTTCGAGTGTATCCCAATAACAGTGGGAATGGGTATCAAAAATCATTTTTTAGGAAGTAATAGGTAAATAGCGCGTTAATCTAACCGAATTTCTATTTTTGATATCGTTCCATCAGTGTCGAGTACGACAGGGAGTCAGTCATATTGGAAAAATCAGCGTATTTCTCTTCATTTTTTTATAATCTGTGTTCCCGTGCTATTACGATCGAGAAGAATAAAAAGAGAGTCTTCAAGTGGAAGATTTGCAAGAGAAAGTTTTTCTTTATCAAATTTATCGATATACCCTATTCTATAACGAGGAGATATATCTATATAGTCAGTGAAACGAAGATGTTTTTTCCATACATCATTTGATAACTCATATACATCACTATTCGTACGCACTTTCCATGTTTCATTGAATGTAATAATCTCGATATCCTCTTCATACGGGAATATCATCTTATGATGTCAGTCGAGTGAGAATATATATTGTTCTGATCTTTCTCACTGGACTATCAAGTAGTCTCTACTGGCATCGAGTCTTGCGGTACGTATTGGAAGAGAAAATATAAAATTTGGTCGAGTACGTTCCCCTATATACAGTCCTGTATCATTGATTGACTCTCTTTTAAGGAAGACCTTTTTTCATGATTGAGTCTGACCGATACTTTCACCGATATTATTCGCATTCGAGAAATTCCCAATCGGGTTCAATATAAGACTTGGAACAAGGTTTACTCAATATCTTAAGATATCTCAAGCTTGAAGTGCAAGATTATCCGATATTTCTTCAGATCCTGTACTCGTAATAGTGAGAGTATACTCGAGCGGTGGGATGGGTGAGAATATACAAGATTTTTTACAAGTACTCTGATATGAAAATGCTTTATCAAGGAGGGGGAAGTATTTATATTTAAATGTCCCTTTCAGGCTTACAGTGAAAGCTGTATCTTGAGTAGCTTCAAATATGAGAGAAGTCACTTTCGACTTATAAAAATACCAATATGCACCTACAGGGAGTATGATAAGTATGACAAGTATGCTTACTGCTAAGGTGTGGGGCTTCATGAATTGAAGAAGGGATTTAAAGAAAAATATTGCAATTAGAATCATTATAGACAAAATACAAGGAAATCAAGAACCATATAGAGTTCACTAAAATTCGATTTATTTTCTTTCACACTTCTACTTTCTATGCATCCTCTTATAAAGAGAATTCTCAGTTCGCAACATCCTACTATGCCACTCATACTTGATGAAGATAGCTGCATAGAGGCTATACAATTATTTTCTGGAATACACATCACATCACTGGATGAGTGCATATCAGAAAATATACCCTGAGTATCACTCTATGAGAAAGATAGTGCAGAAGATAAAAAACACCTTTCAGTGAAAGATATTCGAAGATGGCTCTGAGCTATCGCAGAAATACCCTATGAAAAAAAACATATCTATATACTCCGTGATTTCGATGAGGCGACCCATGAGGCGATGAATGCAGCACTGAAAATACTCGAAGAACCACCAATTTATGCTATCATATTTCTCGTCGTAAATAATCCTGAATCACTCTTAGAAACTATAACATCTCGAACACTCAATGTTTTTTTGAGGAATAAGAGATTAGCACTTACTGATGAAGTCAAGTCCTGGGTAAAAAACTATGCTTATGGTGATAGTATCGCGCTTATACAATATATATATAAAGATAAGGTCGACCAGAATACTGCCCTAGCAGTACTTATAGAACTCTCCTACTTTGCAGATTCAGACCTCCTTGAAAGGATAGAAGAGAGTATATCATCACTCTATAATGTCAATGAAACACCCCGTAATATCTTAGATCGCATAATCCTTACTCCCAGAAATAAACAATAAATATTTTATAGTTTGTTTTTAAGAGTATGCATTACCCTAGTGGGTATCGTAAGAAATCCATACCAGTAAATAATGTATACAATATTTTGTATCTAAAATATTGTATACAAAAATGTATCAAGAACACTTTTATGAGAAATCGCTAGACGAAATATACGAGTTCTTTTGACTACAGAGAGGATTTTTCTATATTAGAAATATATTCTTCTCACTTTTTTATGGTTACTGCTAAAAAAATATTGC
Organism: Candidatus Altimarinota bacterium; assembly: GCA_031386685.1. Lineage (GTDB taxonomy): Bacteria > Patescibacteriota > Gracilibacteria > BD1-5 > UBA2023 > JAGOMW01. The sequence continues at coordinate 3,686 of JANNCQ010000053.1, forward strand.
CTCTGTCAGAAAATACAGAATCTTCCTCTTGAAGAAAAGAAATATTTTTCTCTGCTGAAGAAAGACCAGGAACTCTCATCATAGTCGAATGATCAGATGGTTCGGGAAAGTCGACTCAACTCCTCATAGCTAAAAATCTTCTCGAATCGAATGGATTTTTTTGTGTCCATAGCATATGGAATTCCTCAATTAAGATACACGAGATGCAAAAACAGCTTAAAAAGAAAGATCTCAATATGCCTGCAGCGGTATTTGACACTATTTATGCATCTGACTTTATAGAACGCTATCTTACTGAGATGAGATGAGCACTCCGTGCTGGAATGGTCGTACTCTGTGATCGATATATGTATACCGCCCTCGCACGTGGATACGCTCGTGGTATCAAGATGGAACACCTAAAGCCATTTTATGATGCATATTTTCCAGTTCCTGACCTTGCTTTCTATTTCCGCATTTCTGTGGATATTGCAGCTCAGCGTGCTATAGGACGTAATCCACTTAAGCATTATGAAGCTGGTATGGATGTACGATATTCAGATAATATCATAGAGAGTTTTAAGAAGTTCCAGACAAAAGTCATCGAGTGATACGATGTACTCGCTGAGCAAAATGGCATGCATGTCATAGATGGTACTGCTCCAGTGTACAAAACAACCCCCCTCTTCATAAAACAGATTGCAGAGTATTTCTATAAAAAATATGATGTAAAGCTTATGTGACCTCACTACGAAAGCTAACTCCGTAAAATAAAGCATTTCTTTATATTGAACCTTTAATTTTGAATCCCTTATGCGTCCAAATATATCTAATTGCCATGCACTTCCTGGTTCTCTCGTCATATTTGAGGGTCCTGATGGATCTGGCAAATCTACTCAAATCAAGATGCTGAAGAAGCTTCTCGAGAACGAATGAAAAAAAGTAAGTATATCTTCTTGGAAAAACTGCCCTATCCTTGGAGATTTTTTGAAGCAGAATGAATCACTCAAAAAGTTCGATGAACGCGTACTTCCTGAGACAAATCTCTTTTTACAAGCAGCAGATCTTCTTTATCGCATAGAGCGTGAAGTCATACCGGCTATGAAAAAATGACATACTGTCATTCTCGATCGTGGACCTCAGACACTCATTGTTCGTGGTCTTATGCTGGGAATGAGTGAACATCAGCTTCGCGATGGACTTCTTTGGTGGAAAAATACTATTTATCGTGAGCTTTTCGATAAATGAGTCACTGTAGAGCTAACTATAGGTCTCGATGAGTCTCTCACTCGACTCAAGCGAAGAGCCATGAAAGAGAATACAGACCTGACGAAATCAGAAAAAAAATCTGAATGAACTCTTCTTGGTCTTGATTTTATCAATAGCCTTGTCTATTCTCCAGAAGGAAAGAAAATGACTCGTAACGATAAGCGTCAATTCATCAAAAAAACTCAATGAGATATCATAGAAACCTACAAAAAGGTATTTCTCAGTGAAAAAGGAAAATGCATGCAATTAAGCGGCGAATGAAGTCTCAAGGAAGTAAAATATGAGCTCAAAAGAAAGATAGTCGACTCGATATTCTAGAAATCTCATAAGTTTGAAAAGCCTGACACAAAATTGTCAGGCTTTTCATTGTTTTTATCAGATAAATCCTTATGATAAAAATCATGCAAGCACTCCAAGCGCTCGAGAATTTTCTTACATATCTTCGTCTTCATAAAGGTCGAAGTATACGGACTCTAGAACAATATGAGTTTCATATTTGGAGACTTCTTTCATTTCTTGAACCTAGACTTCTAGATGAAGAGTCGAACCATCGTGAAGTATGGCTTGATAACCACCCGGAGAAACGTACGGAAAATCGTATGATTCGGACTGCACTTAAGAAAAAATATTCTTTCGAGGTAGAGCAAATCACCAAAGAAGATATCGACGCTTTCCGACTCGATCTCTCGAAAGATAATCTCTCCATAAAATCTATAAATGCTCATATCATCACCTATAGATCGTGGCTCAAATACCTGAAAAAGGAGCAGATAGACTCTCTCGATCCCACCATACTCGACCTTATGAAGCCTCCAGATCGAGAAGTGACATTCCTCAGTGATGAGGAGATCAAAAAAATTTTCCATACGATAGAGCAAGAGAAGAGCATCCAGTGAATACGAGACTATGCGATATGCCAGTGTATATACTCGACTGGACTACGTATATCAGAGCTCACTGCTCTCGATATACGGGACGTGAATCTCGACACTCTGGAGTTCGCTGTACGAGGAAAGTGAGGGAAGATCCGTGTCGTCTACCTTACCGAGAAAGCGTGAGATGCAATTCGTACCTATATTTCTCTTCGGGAAGACCATTTCACTCCGCTCTTCATACGACACAATTTTTCTCTCGCGAATATAGCATCTTCTAGTCTCAATAATCAGAATATCCGCCTCACACGATTCTTCATCACCAATATGGTGAAAACCTATGGGCTCAAAGCATGAATACTCAAAGATATCCATGCCCACACACTCCGTCATAGCTTCGCGACGACTCTGCTGACAAACTGAGCAGATATCCGTATCATACAGGAGCTTCTCTGACATGCATCGATCACGACGACCCAAGTATATACTCATGTGACTAATCCGAAGCTCAAAGAAGCACATCTGAAATTCCATAAATAAACTCTCATGAATCTCAAACTTCGCGTCGGAAACTATATCTCTAGATATGCTCCGAGTAAGAAAAAACTCACTGAATATATAAGTAAGAAAAAACCTACTTTTCCTATACTTGATTTTCTCGATGAAATAGGATACAGCGAAGATATGATGATCGATATGTGGATGCGAACCTTTCTGACTCGAAGTACCTGAGAACGAGATATACAGATAAAACTCATGAAGAAGTGATTCTCGAAAGATATGATCCTGTCGAAGATAAGATTCTCTGAGGAGGAAATACGAGATTGGACTATCCATGGACGAGAAATAGAATCAACTATAGAAAATCTTCTCAAAAAAGGCAAATCTACCCAGATGATCCGTATGACTCTCTCACAAAAGTATCCCTATTTCCGAGATGAAATATCCGAACTCCTCTTATCATTATCAGACGAATCTGGCCTTATACGAGAGATAGGTAAATACAGGGTAAAATATAATATATCAATTCCAAGCGAGAGACAGAAGTTCTATGCAGCATTACAGAGAAAAGGATTCAGATATGAAGACATAAAAAATATCCTCAAAAAAGAATCTGAAGAAGAAAAATAATTTCACCCTAAAAGACTCTACACCTTCAGATCTTTCACGCTCGCTACTCGAGTATACTGAGCTCAGGAAGGAAGATTCCCTGTATACTGAGCTGGGATGACGACATGAGTGAATCCGAGTTTTACTGCCTCCATAATACGTTTTTCGAGGAAATAGACATTTTTCACGACTCCTGTCAGTGAGACTTCACCGAGATAGATCGTATCTCCGAGAGATTTTCCTGATTTCGAGCTCATCATCGCAGCCATACAAGCCAGATCGACTCATGGCTCAGTGAGTGAGAATCCTCTTCCGATATTCAGGTAGACATCATAGCTCTCGAGCTTGGTCTCAGTAAACTTTGTCATGACTGCGATAAGGAGATCGAGCTTCGCTTGAGCAATACCGCGACTCGATCGCTTCGGATATCCGAATTTGGTGTACGTCGTGAGTGCTTCTATCTCGATAAGTAGCGGGCGATTGCCTTCTATGGTGAGAGTCAGGGCACTTCATGCGAGCTTACTCGTACTTGCATCGATGAATTCGAGACCAGGATTGGGTATATCGATAAGCCCATGCTCTTCCATACGAAAAAGTCATACTGTATCTGTCGGACCAAATCTATTTTTGAGCGCTCGAAGTATGCGGTAGTTCTCGGTACGGACTCCCTCGAGAAAAAGTACGACGTCTACGAGATGTTCGAGTGCTTTTGGTCAGCTGATACTCCCATCTTTCGTGACATGTCCTATAAGGAGGATAGACTTGTCGAGAGTCTTGGCAAGCTCCATAAGTATCTCAGTCATAGTACGGATCTGGGCAGTACTCCCCGGAGTACCATCGAGACTCTCGCTTGAGAGCACAGAGAGTGAATCAATGATGATGATATCGATATCTGTCAATTTGATCGTCGCTATAATATCATCAAAGTGATTCTCTGTAATGATATCGATATCACTATGTGAGACCCGGAGCCTGACAGCTCGTGCCGATATTTGACCGATATGTTCTTCTCAAGATATATAGAGTACTTTTTTTCACTTCTCTGCATACCACTGACTCATCTGAAGCGCGAGGGTAGACTTACCGATACCAGGCTCTCCGGAGAGAAGGACGAGACTTCATGGCGTGAGTCCACCTCAGAGGACCCCATCGAGCTCACTACTCATACTGGCAAACTGTATAAATCCACTTTCGAGTGGAGTAATGATCTTATACGTTTCTTGAGCTTTTCCTACGACTTTCTTTCATTTACGAGTATCATCTTTTTTCTCTTCGAGAGTATTCCACTCGCCACAGTTCGGGCACTTCCCTGCCCATTTCAGGGTCATCTGATGACAGGAAGAGCAGAGAAACATAGAGAAAAATAGGGATAAATACTCGGGGTGATTACTCGATATCTTTTTTCTTGCGAGCTGGCATTTTTTGCTTCGGCAAAGGAGGAGAGACCTCATTTTTCGGAGTTCATTTTGCTTCCTGCTTTTTAGCGGGAGATTTTTTGGGTTCTGGGTTCGAGAGAGATTTTTCTCGCTTTTTCGCGAGGGCTTTCCGGGCAAGGAGTCGACCCTTCTCGAGTTCATCGACTTCTGACTCGAGATATTCGACTTCTTCCTCGAGGCGATCTATACGACTAGTGCCTTTTCGCACGTAAGATATGAACCATATGAGGAAGAGTACAAAGAGTGCTATAAGTATGGCACCATAGTTCCAGTCTTTCTGTATAGCGAGATACTCGATCGTGATATCTTGTTCCTTATTATAGGGGACGAGCTGACTATTTTCTCCCTTATATTCGAGATAGATCTTCGCTTTCAAGGTACGTGAGATAGTCTTGATACGATATTTTTCCCATGGCATGAGGACTCAGGCATTCTTAGTCTCAAGCTGTGAATAGTATGACTGCGGTGAGAGGAATTTGATGACAGACTTTCCTCACTCGACCGTTTCATAAGCAAATCCCCTCCAGACGACAGAGAATATTCGATTCGAATTCGGAAGGACATTGCTTCATTCATCATTGATCGGGAGATAGTCGACGATTTTTTCTCCGACGAAGACTCACTCAGCTGTCCTGATCGACTCCTTTCCGATCTTTTCGAGGAGAAATCATTTCTCATCGAATATCTCGACACGACCGACAGGGAGGATATGAGTATTCCCACTATTATTAATCGGAAGGGTGAACTTCACGACGAAATCATCCGTATCGAATATCATCGGTGTCTCGAACCGAGGATCGAGTTCTGCGAAGATCGTATCTCTCCACTGTTTCCACTTCGGGAGACCGACTCGCTTTGGATCAGATGGCGCACTAAAGAGTGGGATATCGACATCGACTTCACCGATCTTCGTATCATAGATCATCTTTCCAGGGATATTCACGAGCAGGAGCACTCCTGCTCTTCGGATCATCTTTACGGCATTCCCTCAGTCTGTTCCTTTATCGAGATTATTGAGAAATACTGCTCCATAGTGACCACCAGGATAGGCTCATACTGGTGGAGTGATCGTGAAGTCGATCTTTTTTTCTGACTTCGCTGGTACTATGAATCGAGATGAACCCGCGAATGATATCCAGGTGGCGAGACTCTCTGGGTCAGATCCAGTCCCCGTCATCGCACGACACTCTGGAGTTCCGACTTGACTATCAGCGACACAGTCCTCAGCGGTGAGGTATATCTCGTACGGAGTATTAGAGTTATTGTAGAATGTGATTGTCTTTGTTGTAGGCTTCCCTGCAGGAGCCGTGAGCTCATACTTTATAGGAGATACACCCATATCTATACGATTTGCTGACTCTGCTGCTGTGGCACTGAGTGGGAGGAGACCGAGACAGAGAAGAAAAGAGAGGTATCGACGCATACGTATGAGATAGAAAATAATTCATTATCATTTTATAAAAAGTCACGAGAAAAGCAAAAAGTCTTCTGATTGTACAGAAGACTTTTTATGATAATTATGTACACTAAAAGGATTAGAAGTTCCCCGAGATAGTCACGACGATGATATCCTGGTAGTCTCCTGCTGGAGTCTGAGCATTGGGCTGGGCTGTGACTGAGAAGACGATATCGTCGACACCCGTGAGTGGCTGAGGACGAGTACAGCTGTATACTGGATGATTCGTGACATTCGAATTTACTTCAGTATTGAGAGTCGCTGCCTGAGTGAATCATGGTGCAGTAGAGTCTGTGACTGCTGCTGAAGAGATGAACTTATAGCTATCAGCAAAACCATCTGCTGTGAGTGAATTGATGACGAGGGCACCACTTGATATATTGGTAAGTCCTGCATTCGTCGAACGAGCAGTGACAGAAGCTCCATTGAGAGCATTGGTTCCGATTTCGATATTGACTGATCCTGTAGATGCTGAGGCACTCGAGAGATTCCCGAGACTGATAGTACCACTTCCTGATATCGTCATATTGAGAGTCGGCAGGACACGGGCTGTGACCACGAGACCATTGATCGAACCACTGGCACTCGATCCGATGAATGTATCATTCCAGTTTATGGGAGTCGTGAGAGCACCACTACCGACGACGGTACCAGTACCGATCTGAGAAGCAGAAACAAGAGAGATAGATCCGAGGAGCGAGAGGAGAGTGGCTCCTACTTGGATCCTTGTCATTAGTGAAGAAGGATGAATCATAAAAGAAAATAAATTAGGACAACAAAATCATCTCATAAAACAATCTAAAAGTCGAGAATAAATCCAAAAAAACTCCACAAATGAGTGGAGTTTTTTGATTTTTATGTTATTATTATGAAAAACTAGAAGTTTCCGATTACTGTAAGTACAGCGACATCAGAGTACTGTCCAGCAGGACTCTCTATAGATGGCTGAGCTACGACAGTAAAGGAAAAGTCGTCTGTCGTATTAGAGAGGACCTGAGGCTTATTCGAAGTATACAGTATATGATTTGTTGTATTATTGTTGACTTCGATATTAAGAGTTGCTGACTGTGTGAAAGATGTATAGCTTGAGTCTTTAGCAGCTACGATAGCAGAGACAAACTTATAGCTATCAGCGACTTCATCAGTGGTGAGATTATTGAGGTATACAGTAGGATTAGAGGCATTTTTGAGTCCACCATTTGTTGAGCGTACAGTAGCAGAAGCTCCATTTACAGCATTCGTTCCGATTTCGATATTGACTGTTCCGCTCGAAGCTGCCGTACTCGAAAGGTTCCCAAGGGCGATAGTACCACTTCCTGTTATGACCATATTGAGAACTGGTACTATAGTAGCAGTGATTACAAGACCATTGATCGTACCAGTCGCACTTCCTGTAGTATAGGTATCATTCCAGACGACTGGAGCCGTGAGTGCTCCACTACCTACGACAGTACCACTACCGATATTGGTTGCTGCATATGATCCTACTGTCGAGATCATCATACCTGCAGCGATTGCTCCTGTGAGGAGCTTTTTTGAAAGAGTATGCATATTTGTATTGGTTAAAAAATTACAATGCAAAAGCATTTTATCATATATTTTTAAGGTTGTCAAAATTTGTATTGTTGCAGAATCAAGTTTACATTTACATTTCATTAGAGTGTGGGCATAAGATAGGGGAAAGACTTCTTAAAATATTGTAGTTTTTCTTTCGGGGTTGCTCCATTCATTCAGAGTCAATAGTGCTTCTTTGTTC
>JANNCQ010000054.1:0-8013 GCA_031386685.1 Candidatus Altimarinota bacterium
GAACAAAGAAGCACTATTGACTCTGAATGAATGGAGCAACCCCGAAAGAAAAACTACAATATTTTAAGAAGTCTTTCCCCTATCTTATGCCCACACTCTAATGAAATGTAAATGTAAACTTGATTCTGCAACAATACAAAACTTGCCAAAACAATTATTATATCTATTATTGTTAAATATAATAATTGTTCCTTATGTCAAGAAGTACTCCGCCAGAAACATGAGATTCGGTATCAGGCATACAAGCATGGGTAGAAAAAATCATCCCTCTAGAGCTCTATAGAAATATGAAAGATGAGGGGGAATATCAGTTTAGAGCAGGGAATCATTTTTTCAAAGATCAGGCGAAAATGGCGGTGATTTTTCAGACTCCTGAAAAAAATGGACGGTGAAGTAGACAAACGAAACTCAGTCTTGACCTCCTTACCTATAGACTTCCTCTACAAATAAAACACGTAACTACAAGTTGACTTGATATTTCAGCTTTTACTTATGACTGAAATAAGGTTGTATCATTCAATCCACCTCTTCGCCTGGGCTCTTGATGAACAGTAATAACTGATAGTACATCAATAGTTATACAAGCGATAAGCATGGACAGTTATGATACATTCATATGAACTTTGACTGAGATACTCGTTCGTCTCAAGACGATTTTTCCTACACTCGAAGAGCGCAGAGATACGCAAGTAGGATGATTGATTCAGAGTAGTAGAAATCAGACTCAATGAGTTCTTGATTCTGGATCTATCGATATAGAAACGATTCGAATAATACCTGATGGAACAATCTCTCTCGAAGATGTGGGCTTGAGCCAATACAATGAACAAGAAATACGAGCATTTCTTTCACTACTCCGATCCGATAAAGAGGAACTCTCTAATAGATGAGTCAATATCCCCCGATGATACCTTCTTCAGTGACCCCCTTGAGTCGGAAAAACTGAGATTATGCGTTGAATGAGCAATAATGATGATGTACTCGTCTATAAAATCGATAAGACAGACTATGATAATCCTTTGAAATGAGTCTGACCACAGAGACTTTCAGCCTATCTTCAAGCCATACTTACTGAAGCGAAACAAAAGAGAAAACATGCTATCATACTTCTGGATGAAGCCGATGGAATTCTACTAAAAAAATGAAACTCTCACCCTGCTGATAATGATTGTTTAAATGTACTACTCAAATTTATGGACGGGATCGGAACTGCAGATATCCCCGTAACTATATTTGTTGGGACCAATATTGAAAAATGACAGATGGAAAAAAGTGCCCTGAGACCTGGAAAGATTGGACGTCACTTAGTAGTAAGATATCCTTGAAAAAATGTAAGAAGGAAGATATTTCTCAGTCATATGGAACGAAAATTTAGTTCATCAGGAAATTCTCATCTATTTGATGGATATATCGATATTGAACAACTCGTATCGCTGACTTCATGATTGAATGGAGCCGATATTAAAGAAATTTTCGATCTCGCTTGTCAGAAAGCATATCTCCGCGGATTCGATAGCTGAGTATCACATTCGCTTAATATACTCTGAGAGTTTCTCGAGAAAAGATGAGTAAGAACGGTGCATCACAGTTTAGGGGAAAATGATATTCCTGTAGTAATGTGAGACCTTCTAGAAAGCGTAAGAATTATTAAAGAAAGAAAGTAACAGTACTCTCATATTATTTCATGAATTTTTCACGCATGAGACTACTTTTGTGCTTCTCTGGCTCAAATCATGAGATCCGGACGATCTCGATCGCAGGAAAAAAATCATGGATCTTCTCTTCTGGGACTCGCTGATCATAGCCAAAAGAGAGGATATCTGGTCATCTATCACGGATCGGAGCGAATATATCGCATGAGTGTCCGAGGATGACCTCTGCATCAGGGAATACTCTTTCTACTGACTCTTTACGAACGAGCTCATCGTGGATCGGATCACGTCATTTACCAGAGAATACCCGATGATCACGAGCAATCACGATCGTCATACGCTCGGCAAGCTTCGCTGACTCAGAGAGGTAGTACTCATGACCTGGATGAAATGTATCAAATGTACCAAAACACATCACATGCTGAAATTTCTTTTCTCAATGGAAAAAATCAGGGAATATTTTGCGATTTTTCGCATCTCTACGTGAAGATTCGGTGAATGACATAAGGGAGCAGAACGTCAATAAAAGCAAAAAACAAGTCTACGAATACAAAAGGTGAACGATTTTACAAAAAGTTTTGACAACATGTAGGGGAAGGAGTACATTCGATCACACAATATCTAGTATGTTTATGTGATACATTGTCTCATTTCATCTCGAAAAGTTCGATCGATAGTCTACTCAAAAAGTAGTCCTTTGTAAAAGGGAAATTGGTCGAATTTTTTATTTTCTGTATTCTTCACTTATAATTTTTCACTTTTAACTTTCTTCCCATGTCTCCTCTCAAGATCCGCAAGCGCAATGATGAAGTCGTCGACTTCGACCGAGTCCGCATCGAGCAAGCCATCGAAGCGGCTTGTATCGCCTGTGGTGATCCAGATAGATCATTCATCCCGGTAGTCACTGACTTCATCATCAAGGATATCGATCATGTCTATGGCGAGATATTCACCAATCGCATCCCCTCTGTCGAGGATATCGGAGATATCGTCGAGCGCAATCTCATGAAGTTCAATAAGTTTGAAGTTGCCAAAGATTATATCATCTATCGTGCAGGGAAGAAAGAGGAACGTGTCGAAGCGCATGAGAAGCTCGTGAAGAAGTTCGAGAAAAATGGATTCCAAGTGATGAAGTCAGCAGGAGGAAAGGAGGACTTCGACTTCGAGAAGATCGAGAAGATGTTCTCGCTTGCAGTGAAAGGATATGAAGAGAAATGCAGCTTCGATGAGCTTATGGAAGCATTTAAGAAGAATATCGTCGAAGATATGAAAACGAGCGATATCGCGAAACTTCTCGTCAAGACATGTATCGATCTCGTGACGGTCGAGAATATCGCATGGGAGCATGTCGCAGGGCGTCTGGCGCTCTTCGATCTCTATAAGAAAGCAGGCAAGACTCGCAGTATGAAGCAGACAGAGATCTATACCGCGAAGTCATATGTGCCATTCTTCGAAACCTATGTGAAGGAGAAGCTCTACTTCGAAGACTTCATGAAGTACTATACAAAAAAAGACCTCGAAAAAGCAGGGGAGTACCTCGCCAAGCACGGGAAGATCCGTGATATGGAATATGGATATACGACCGTGCTCTCTCTCGCGAAGAGATACCTCAATAACCCGAACAAAAACGTCCGCGAACTCCCCCAAGAGCTCTATATGGGAGTCGCGCTCTTCCTCGCACTTCCAGAAAAAGAAGAGAACCGCCTCGCATTCGCATTCAAGGTGTATGATCAGTGCTCGACTCAGCGTATATCTCTACCCACTCCGACCCTGATCAATGCGCGTACGAACTTCTATCAACTGACATCATGCTTCAAGCTCAATGTCGGAGATGATCTGCGAGCGATATATCATGGGATCGAGAATATGGCACAGATCTCGAAATACGGTGGAGGTATCGGATCATACTGGGGGCACATCCGCTCTCGTGGATCGTCTATCCGTGGGATCGATAATGCTTCTGCTGGAGTCATCCCGTGGCTCAAAGTGGTAAACGATACCGCAACCGCCGTGAACCAGCTCGGAGCTCGTCTCGGTGCGATCTCGGTCACCCTCGATGTCTGGCATCGCGATATCTTCGACTTTCTCGACATGCAGACAGAGAGTGGAGATATCCGCTCGAAGGCATTCGATCTCTTTCCTGCGATCTCTGTCCCAGATCTCTTCATGAAGCGAGTCGAAGAAGATGGAGACTGGACACTCATGGATCCGCATGAAGTCATGAGTCTCTACGGTCGCCGTATCGAAGACTCCTTCGATGTCGACTTCGAGATATTCTATACGGACGCTGAGAAAAATCCGAAACTGAAGCTCAATAAAGTCATAAAAGCCAAAGACCTCTTCAAGACATTTCTCAAGTCGACCGTCGAGACCGGGATGCCATACGTATTCTTCCGAGATACCGTCAATCGCCTCAATCCCAACAAACATGCAGGAAGTATCTACTCGACACAGCTCTGTACCGAGATCTGTCAGAACTCTTCACCGACAGAATTCATCGAAGAAACACTTGAAAATGGTGAAGTCAATATCAAGTACAAAGCAGGAGATACGGTGACCTGTAATATCGCTTCGATCAATGTCGCGAAAGTGTTCACCCCTGAGCACATGAAGGAGACGGTCCCCGTCATGATGCGAATACTGGATAATGTCGTGACGATCACGAAGTACCCTCTCAAAGAAGCTGAGCGCACATCTCTGCGGTACCGTCCTGTCGCACTCGGATACCTCGGACTCGCTGAGTACTTCGCGACACACCTCATCGCTTATGACTCTCAGGAAGCGCGAGATATCGCCGATAAGATGTTCGAAGAGTTCGCTTGGCATGTCTATCGCACTTCGATCGACCTCGCGAAGGAGCGTGGAAGCTATGAGCTCTACTCGGGAAGTGAGTATGATAAGGGGATCCTCCTCGGACATGACCAGGCATGGTACAAGACTGAGACGTCTATGAAGGATAAGTGGGATGAGATCTTCGCGGATATGAAGGTACACGGAGTCAGATTCGGATATCACTTCGGTCCCGCTCCGAATACTTCGACTGCAGGTATCATCGGGACGACGGCAGCACTGCTCCCGATCTATAAGAAGTACTTCGTCGAGACCAATCTCTCTTCACCGACGATCCGTATCGCTCCGAAGCTGAACTCTGAGAACTTCTGGTACTATAAGGAGTATGTGAATATGGATATGAATGATGTGATCGATATGATCTCGGTCGTCTATAAGTGGATCGACCAATCAATTTCATTTGAATGGATGATCGACCCAGCGAAAGTGTCTCCTCGTGAGCTCTTCTCGTACTATATGAAGGCATGGAAGCAAGGAGTGAAGACAGTCTACTATGTACGATCACTATCCTCGGAGGTGAGTAAAGAAAATTGTGTGAGTTGTAGTTGATAAAAATAAATATAAATTAAAAAGAAAGCTATGAAAATAAATTCTACGTACGATGAAATGACCAGGGATCTTGATAGTGTAACATCAAATATTTCATCCTCAGGAATACTACAGAAGGCTTGCCTATCTCCAATTTTAGAAAAATATGATGATTATATTATCTATATAATAAGTCATCAGTTGAAAAATATAAGCAAAGAGACTAAAAGAAATCGCCTAAAGCTTTGGAGAGAATTTAATGAACTGTGCAAAAACAAATGAAAAACTCCTGAAATGTCACTTAATGATGCTAGAAGCTTTTATTGAGTTTTAGTAAAAGATGTAAAAACAATAGGTGAAACTCAGTACAATGAATTTAACCATGAACTAGGAGACTATATAATGGAATTTAAGAATCCTATTGTCTTTAAAACAAGATTATCAAAATTTTTATGAAAAATAATCTTTATTATCACTTGAAGTATTTTTGGATTGGACAAAATTATTAATCATATAAGTAACTAACAAACAAGAAAAGATTCTCGACAAAAAGAAAGAATAGATATAATCAAGCTATTCTTTCTTTTTATTATGTTTATAATTCTATTATGGCTTATTGGTACAGGATTAGCAACTTTTTACTTTTGAAGCCTATGAATAGCTATCTTTTCTGAGGCATACGATAGTGGTAATTTTGTGAAATTTATTGTTTCAGTATTCTTTTTTCTTATGATTCCGGGCTCCTCTGGATTCTTATGATGGATTTTTTTAGTACTTATCGAAAAATTAGAGCAAAAAGAAAAAAGTAAGTTTGAAAAAATAGAAGAGGAAAAACGAATACAAGAAGAAAAAGAATTAAAGACTTTTCATAAAAATCTTGAAAAAGAGAAAAAGAAATGAGAAGAAGCTTATAATAAATATCTTGAGAATAGCAAAAAGCTAAAGGAAGATGCTGAAAATTGCAAAGACCCCCTTACAGGATGAGAATATTTCATAAATCTATATAATACTTACTGAGTAGAATATGCAGATTTAGTTGCAAAATTCCTCGACTATAGAGATGCTCAGGAAATATTTGATATCTGGGAACAGGAAGAAAAAGCAGAAATAAATCAATAATTTACGCTCCCTCGGGTGGATTTTTCTTTTCGCGAGTTCGAGGTGGAGGGAGAGAAGTGAGAAAATATTTGATTTCTGATTTTTTCAGATATAATCATCACATGCAAGAAGAAAATCTCACATTCGAAGAAATCCAGGAACTCCGTGAGCGCGAAGCAGATGGGGTTTTTGTGCCACACGAAGTCATGAAGGCATATTATACTATGAGACAATTTCTAGAAACAAAAGATGTCACCAAAGTATAGTATCTCATATGCTCGCTGAGTAGCAAAAGATATCGATAAGATTCCTTATCACGAAATGATGAGGATCTTCGATAAGATAGAAGCTCTCGCGAGTGAGGAACTATGACTCGATATCAAGAAAATGAGGTGATATAAAGAAGATACCTATAGACTCAGGGTATGAGACTATCGAGTGATCTATAGAAAAAATGGCGATATCCTCACAATATTGGTGCTAGAAATCTGACACAGAAAAGATATCTACGATTAAATCCACCTCCCTCGGGTGGATTTTTCTTTTCGCGAGTTCGCGGTGGAGAGTAGTGGGAATATTTGATTTCTCCTATTTTCGAATATACTATATCTATTCTCACTGTAGTAGCCCATAAGAAATACTAGACCTATGATTCCAATAATTAAAACATCGCTAAATTCTTACTCAAAAAAGATAGTTTTATCGTTTTATACATTTTATGTAGCTTATTTCTGTTTAGAATTTTTTATTATCATCTGAAATTCGATTAAACATCCTCGCCCTGAGTCATCCTCTTGACTCTCCATGGGCTCACCGAGATGATCTGGGCTATATGAGATACTATATCCACTTTTCCCGTTTATTGAATCAGTTTTCTGGCTGGTTACAATTAGCTTTATTTTCTGGACTGCGATAAAATTTAAAGAGTATATATTACCATATCTTTATCTACTATCTCTCATTCCTGTATTTATATGACAGTCAATACTAGCCGACTTTGATATTAGCGATGATCCATACTGGTTTTTCCTTTGATCATCGATAGGAGCATGTTTTATCGCAATACTTCTCAGTCATATAGTACTGTACCTTCTTTCGAGGATGTTTCTAGGAAGTTTTCGACTTAGCAAGGTATTGTCATGGATTGCTTTTTTGATTTGGTCTATCCCTTTATCTATAGTATTTTTATTTTTAACTATGCTTTCATCCCCGAATTTTTCTGGTTTTTAGGAAATGAAATTATAGTGAAACACTATAGTATAGATTTGGTTTTATATTATAGTTGATACACCCTCCCTCGGGTGGATTATTCTTCCTACATCACCAGAATTCACAGAAGGAAAGAGGATAAAATTCAGCTTTATCGATAATATAACTTTCTTTTATGAAATACTTTTTAGCCCTCTTATCTGCTATCTTACCATGGTTTCTACTGATCTTTTTTATCTATCTTACAATGGGACTTAGATGAACAGATGGACTTGGATTCTTTGGTTTCGTTCTTCTCCTATCTATACTAATCCAGTATATTTTTATAAGAAAAAATATACTGCGAAATTTCCTGATATTTAATATTGTTCTATTTATTTGAATTCTCAGCGTAATAACGTTTTATATATTGGCTTTAAATAATGTATTATAGAAAGTAAATATTATATAAAAAATCTTCATTGATTAATTTACCCTCCCTCGGATGGATTTTTCTTTTCGCGAGTTTACAGTGGCGGGAGGGAAGTAGGAAAATATAATTGTTATAATTGCAGCAATTAGGTTTACATTTTCTGGTAAGATAATTCCGTAAGGAATTATTCTCTAAGAAATTGTACCTATGCCTTCTTGTTATGCATATATGGAACTCAAGCAAAAAATGTTAGATGATATACTC
>JANNCQ010000076.1:0-3268 GCA_031386685.1 Candidatus Altimarinota bacterium
CAGTGGAATAGAAAGAAGATGACCCCTGTAGAATACAGGAATCATATTCTGGAACAACAGAGCAAGGAACAATAGAAACAAATATAGATATTTAGAACCAGAGGGGATTTATTTCAATTCTATGGAATGGGGGTCGGATCAGACAATTGCAGATTTTTTTGTGTTTACCTTGATTTTTAGAGAGTTCCGTCTACACTATGATTCTGATTTTTCATGCATGTTTTCCCTCATTTTTCGCAGTATATTCTTCATCTTTATTTTCTCTGACTTCACACTCATCGGAGCTATTCCTGATGAACTGATCGAGCGTGAATCATCAGAAAGTGCCAATATACAAAATATCCTTCCTATACTCCCTCCACTCTTCTCCTCGAAACAAGATTCAGCACTCGATATATTCACGAGTCGATATGCATGACTCTCAGATAAAAGCTATGTACCTCCTGATCTCGAAGCACTCGAAGATCTCACTTCTATCGATGAAGCATGAAGGAAAAATAAACTCAGAAGAGAAGCCCATGACGCTCTCTGACTTCTTGGGAAAGCATTCGAAGATGAATTCGGGACGCCACTCGTCGTCATCAGTGGATACCGTAGTGCTGAATACCAGAAACGTATGTGGGATCTCGGGAAGTGTAATGCGACTCTCTGTGCACCACCAGGATATAGCGAACATCAGCTCGGACTCGCGATCGATATATTCGATGCGACGACAGAAGAAGAGTACTATAAGAATCCGAAATACCGAAAATATATCGTATGGCTTCAGCAAAATGCTCATCTCTATGGATGGCATCAGAGCTATCAAAATGGAGAATATACGGATGCTTATGAGATCGAGCCATGGCACTGGAGGTACCTCGGAGTATCTCTTGCTACGAGATTGAAGCAGCTCGATATGTCCTACACTGAGTATATACGATTTGAGCGAGTCTTGGCTTTTTGGCAGAGATAACTATCGTTTTTTCCTGAAGCAGCTATCGATATGATCATCGACCATTCCTGTCGCTTGCATGAAAGCATAGATGATCGTAGAACCTACGAAGCTCATACCTCGTTTTTTGAGGTCTTTCGAGATCACACGAGAATTATCTGATTCTGCTACGAGATCATTCATAGATTCTGGATGATTCACTATCGGAAAAGTTTGGGTGTTTCTGTCATTTCGAGTGAGTCCTGTATCTTTGGACGACGAGAAATCCTGCTTAGAGTGTTCCAGAGCAAGATGTCTCCTCTCGTCGACATGACCGAGTCACGAGAAACCCCAGAAATACGCATCCAGACTCCCGAATTCCTTCTGGATCTCAAGCGATATTTGTGCATTTTTACGTACTGAGTAGATTTTTAATCGGTTTCGCACAACACCGGGATCAAGAAGTATTTTTTCAAGTTCATCATCCGTCATTTTCGATATTTTCTCAATATTCCAATCATGAAAGTGCAGTCGATAATTTTCGCGTTTACGAAGTACGGTAATCCAAGAGAGGCCTGCCTGAGCTCACTCCAATGTAATGAATTCAAAGAGAGTATCATCACGATGCACTGGACTTCCCCACTCTTCATCGTGATATCGGACATAGAGTGGATCATCTCCACACCAAGGACAGCGAATAATCTCAGTCATACTTTCTAAAATATTTGTGGTTTATTCATCGCGATTTTTTCTCTCAGAGATCATTCGAGAACATGTCCGACCATGAGACATTTCTCTTCTCCAAGGAAGGGTCCGAGAATCTGAAGTCCGACTGGCAGTTCGATACTTTCATCATCGCTGGGTGATGCATATCCTGCTGGGATAGTCAGTCATGGTATCCCTGCGAGTGAAGCTGGGACGGTAAATACGTCTTCGAGATAGAGCGCCAGAGGATCATCTCACTTTTGTCCGATCTTCCAAGCGACAGTGGGTGCAGTCGGTGTGAGTATGACATCGACCAGTTTGAAAGCTGATCGGAAATCATCTCGTATGAGTTCTCGGACAGATGAAGCCTTCTTATAATACGCATCATAGAATCCTGATGAGAGGACATATGACCCTACGAGTGAGCGTCTCTGTGGCTCGGGACCGAGTCCCTCACTACGATTCTGTGAGATATCGAATCCTCATGGTGCTGTATATCCATAGCGGATCCCATCATAGCGAGCGAGATTCGAGGCGACTTCTGCAGGATTGATAATATAATATGCTGATATCCCATAGCTCGTATGCGGGAGGGATATATCGATGATTTCTGCTCAGAGTTCTCGAGCTTTTTCTATAGCTGAATGGATCTCTCTTCTTACTCATGGCTCGATCCCTTCGATGAAGTACTCTTTCGGAATACCAATTTTGACTCATTCGAGACTTTTCTTCTCCCAAATTCGAGGATCAAGAATTACTGCCTCTTCTAGAGAAGTCGCATCTTTTGGATCATATCAAGCGGTCGTCTCATAGAGCCAGGCTGCATCTCGTACGGTCTTCGTGAGATATCCTGGAGTATCGAGGGAAGAAGCTGCAGCGATGACTCCGTATCGACTATTGCGCCCATATCCAGGCTTCCATCCCACGATTCCACACATGCTCGCAGGCTGACGTATACTCCCACCAGTATCTGTACCGAGTGCTGCAGGCACGAGTCATGCAGCTACGGCTGCAGCTGATCCAGATGATGTCCCTCAGGGGATACGAGTCGGATCCCATGGATTTCTCGTCGGAACAAAGGCGCTATTTTCTCCTGTTGATCCGAGAGCGAATTCATCCATATTCGTCTTTCAGAAAGAGACGAATCATGCTTGTTTCATACGCTCTGTCACAGTCGACTCATAGGGAGGGATGAAATCTTCGAGCATCTTTGAGCTTGCAGTCGTGCGGATCCCGACTTCACAGAAAATATCTTTTACGGCAATGGGAAGTTTGTAAGTTAAAATATTGGTCGGTTGGCCACTTAGTGAGTCAGATGGAAAAGTGTTAAATATATTCAGTTCGCTATTGTATTGTTTCGTCCGTTCGAGAAAGTAGGTATATATTTCCTCTGGAGTATTTTTTCATGATCCGACTAGCTCTGATAATTCTATAAGGGAAAGATTTTTGAAGTCCATGAGTATGAGTTTGAGATAATTGGAAAAGTATAGTGAAAAAGAGAATGAATACAAGTTTGTTATAATTGCAGCAATTAGGTTTACATTTTCTGGTAAGATAATTCCGTAAGGAATTATTCTCTAAGAAATTGTACCTATGCCTTCTTGTTATGCATATATGGAACTCAAGCAAAAAATGTTAGATGATATACTC
>JANNCQ010000046.1:0-3811 GCA_031386685.1 Candidatus Altimarinota bacterium
CTCTCCACTTAAAAGAGTGTGAATGGAGATATACCAAAGAAACAGTTGAACTTGAAAAAGAACTCATTAGAATGATTAAAACTTTTTATAAAAAAGCCTAGAAAATCTTAATTTTATTAAAATC
The DNA here is from genome assembly GCA_031386685.1 of Candidatus Altimarinota bacterium. Taxonomy (GTDB): domain Bacteria; phylum Patescibacteriota; class Gracilibacteria; order BD1-5; family UBA2023; genus JAGOMW01. The sequence goes on from JANNCQ010000046.1 coordinate 125, forward strand.
TTCTAGGCAAGAGCCAATATAAATTAAAATAATATATATTTATACTTTGTCAAACTTTTTTTCGTATGAATTACGAATATATATACATTTTGAAAGAAAAAGTAGGAAATAATGCTTTTTCCTATGATATCCGAGAAGACAAGACACTCACTATACCCTCTCTCATCGGGTGATCTCTCGAGGATGTCAAAATTGGAGGGAGCGTCGTCTTCGAAGAGTATGAAGATGGTATACTTAAGTCTTGTACATGACTCGAAAATTTTGTCCAACTCACAGACTATCCTACTCTCTGACCGATTACTGTATTCGATAATCATAATCACGCTCTCTATTTCTGGCTCGAAGCTATACGAGATGGTATTATCAAACCAGGATTTGAGCTCATCCATATCGACGAGCACTCGGATCTCTGGGCAAATGAATATACTCTCGATCGAGAGCGAGCAATATATGATAAGCAATATGCATGGGAATTCACGAATCACTCCTGCAATGTCGGAAACTATATATCACCTGCCTTAAGTTCTGGGGTAGTAGGAAAGATGATCCGTATAGAAAATGAGTATGAGCTCGATAGATATAGTGACTATACTCCAAGTGAAAATAGTGTCTTAAACCTCGATCTCGACTTTTTCTCACCAGAGATGGACTTCATCGATGAGAAGAAAAAGCTCAAATGTATCAGAAACTTGATGAAAAAGGTGAAATGTATTACAATAGCGACATCACCTTATTTTATAGATCAATGATTAGCGCTCGAGAAACTCCAATACTTAATGACTGAGAAAAGATACAAATTATAAATTGAATGCTATTAAGAATTTCTTGATCTACACAAGGAAATGTCGTAGACTATCAAGAATTAATAAAATGGTGCGATGAAAACATACATATCCGAACTCTTCCTGCATACTTAATATTTCGTCTTCAAGCTACACTTATACGTCGAAAGACCGAAAGAGAGTTTTGAAAAATCTATCAAGGACTTTTATTAAGAAGTGGAAAAGAAAGACAGATAATACAAAGAATAATCGGGAAGGAGTTGCCACTCCTTCCCGATAGGGACGAATTCTCTGAGGAAGAACTTACCCTTCAAGAGAAAAAAATTTTATACCATAAAATTATTCTCGGACTCTTCATACTAGAGCTTTATGCTTTATTGTGAGTCAAGAAAGAAGATACACACAAAATTCTAGTATGAGTATCATGAAAGATACATAGCCTTATAGATTCACTAACCGAAGAATAAATATAAGCCTAGGTAAAAATCTTCCTTTTTCGATTTCTTCTCATTCCTTCATCGAGTTTCTTTAAATGATCATGATTCGGGTGATCATGAGGTGGATGAGGAGTATGATGGAGAGGACTCGCGGATTCAGACTTCGATTCACTTGCATACGTAGATACAGTGAGTGAGGAGATGAAGGCAGCGAAGATGAAGATGATGTATCGCATATATTGATATTTGACTTTTATTATTTTTTATATTTTATCATACTTTTAGATAAATGCAAGTTGCTTTTTCTCGCATTTATCTATAATCTCCGCATGCCTCCAAAAGAGAAACCGAAAGTCATCTTCGCCGAAAATAAAAAAGCACACTTCGACTATGAGATCATCGAAGAGTATGAGGCAGGCATCAAGCTCTACGGTGAGGAAGTCAAAAGTATCAGAAATGGAAGTATCAATCTCAAATGATCGTACATACTCATCAATAAGTGACATCCCTACGCTACAGGAATACACATAGGCGACTATAAATGAGGGATCCGTATATTCGAGCCAAAACGAGAGAGAGAGGTCCTCCTCAAAAAAAGTGAAATCCAAAGACTCGAACTCAAAGTCAAAGAGATGGGAGCGACGCTCATACCCATGCAGATGTATAGCAAATGAAATCTTATCAAACTCCGTATCGCTCTCACGAAAGGAAAGAAAACATGGCAAAAAAAAGAAACCATAAAAAATCGTGACCTCGATCGGGAGATGCTGAAAAAATTTCGATTGTAAATCTTTCTTATTATAATTTATTTTATTTTGCTTCTTTTCTTTGGTGAATTTCGAGAATCTGTCGATGAAATTTTTGATGAAATCTGGAACTGTCTGAGACAATAGCCAAATTTTTCAGATTTCCAAAAATGATCCGCAAACAGATTCCAAAATGAAATAACTAAAAGAAGAACTTTTGATACTTTTGGTTACAAAAGTATGATAATTATGATCAATCCTCGCTTCATCACGTACTTCCAAGAGACATTTTTCAGCGATAAACCTGAAGAATTTAGTCTATTCCTCTCGGCACTCGAAAAGTGAATCCCTCGTACCATACGGATCAAACCATGAAAGGAACAAGAAGTAAAAAGTCGACTTGAGGCATATGGATTCATTCTCAGTGAGACTTCCGTATCGAATGTCTTCGCACTCAGCAGACAAGATGACTTCGATCCACTCGAACGGCGTATCGGATTCTCGGTCGATCATCTCATCGGGAATTTCTATATACAAGAGCTTGCAGCAGCGACATCCGTGCATATCCTCTCTGATGGAAAGGTACATGATGATGAGCTTGTGATACTCGATATGGCGGCGAGCCCATGAGGAAAGACGACACAGCTTGCAGAGCACTATCCACAGAGCTTCATCATCGCCAATGAGCCGACTCGTGAGCGGATACCGCAGCTCCTCCAAAACCTCGATCGTATGGGAAGTGCGAATATCTGAGTGACTCTCTATCCAGGGCAATACTTTCGTACCACACCAGAAGTATTCGATCGCATACTGCTCGATGCTCCTTGTAGTGGAGAAGGGACACTATTTAAGGGTACGGATGCGACGAAACATTGGCATATCAAAAATATAAAGACTATATCCCGTCTCCAAGAAAAGCTCATCGATGCCGCAATCATCGCGCTCAAGGTATGAGGTGAGATGGTCTACTCGACATGTAGTATGAATCTCCTCGAAAATGAATGAGTCCTCGAAAGTATAACCAAAAAATATCCAAATACCTTCCGGATCACCTACCAGAAACATTTCTGGCCTCATATCGATCACACAGGAGGATTCTTCGTAGCGAAAATACGGAAGATCACATCGATAGAAATCGAAGAGAAAACTCGGGTCATCCACGCAAATGAAGAAATCAAAACGTATAAGTGACACCTTCATGGTACTACACTGAGAGAAGATATCACACTCTATGAGCATACAGCAAAAATCCTCGCAATAAAAAAACACAGAGAACTCGAAAACCTGAAAAAACAATTTTACTTCATGCGTTTCTGAGAGAAAATAGCATCTATAGAATGATGAGTCATCGTACTCGATCCTTTTGCTCATCGATATATCGAAATATCCGACATAACGAGGTATGAGATCCATGATGAGCAAGAACTCGATCGATACCTACGAGGTGAACTTCTCGAATGCACACTTCCTGATGGACCTATCATCATGACCTATGGCTCTACAGATATATCCCTCGAAGATGCGTCAGATTCGATCATCTCGAACCACTTTCCTCATGACTGGAGAAGGAAATAAGGATATATTATAACAACTTTGAGAAAACCCCACGCCTTTTAAGGCTGGGGATGAATCATGCCGTTGCCTTTCGAACGAACAATCACAGAAAATACACTCTGCTAAGAGTGTATTTTTGATTGTGAGAGAGAAAGGATATGCGTATAC
>JANNCQ010000014.1:0-5732 GCA_031386685.1 Candidatus Altimarinota bacterium
AGTAATTCACTTGTTTTTGTAGCATCAACATCGGTACAAAAGTGTTTAATAATTTTCTTGATTTTCTGAGTACTGATTTTGCTATATGGGATCATAAAAAGAAAGTATATGAGTTACTTTCTTCTAGGCAAGAGCCTTATATTAATACTGCTTCTATGGATATAGTTTTAGAGTATGTGACTTGAATAATTGCTACTACAGTAATTCAAAAAGCACAAAAATCAGCCAGGCGTACACAGGTACTTGTTGCTAGAAAACTAGATCCTAGAGAGGAATGATATGAAATTCCTTATCTAGAACAAGATGAGTATGCTTTAAGAGATTCACTTTCTCGAGATTAACGAAGTACATCTCGTACAGTCTCCTTTACATCGTATGAGACATTTTTGTGTCATTTTATATCAGTATTATTTGGTTGATTGACCGTGATTTCTATTTTTTTCGGTGTATGGGTCGGGTGGAGTCCATCAGCGGGAAGAGTCGGAGCTATAGATATGATGGGTTCTTCGGTGAGTTCACGGTTCAGCATGCTCTGTATGAGGCGACCAGTTTCATTGGGTGCCGTCACATAGTACATCGGCATCGTGCCGGTCATACTCTGGTTGTCTCACTCAGTCAGAATCTCTATCGTCCCGAAGTTAAAAAAACTCCCGATCCATCCAGAATAGCGAGCACTTACAGATTTTACTTTATCTCACTCGACAGTATTCACGCTCGAGAGCATACCAGACTGATTCACGAACATGATCTTTCCGGGGATCACGATATTGTAGTCCATCTCGAGGTCGATCATCTTCTTTCTGTAGCGACCGAGCAAGAACCACTGAAGAAATAAGAGAAGTATATCGATCCATATGATCATGCTCCACGACTCTCTCATATGGTTAAGGTAGGATATAGCACACCATACTATCAGGGAAATTAGTATTATTTGATTTAGTACAGTCTGATCAAAAAACCTCATGAAGTATCTATCTCCAGACTCAAGTTCTTTGAGTAGTTCTTGATAGTCAGTCCTTACAGTAGGTGTTTTATATATTTTGCGAAAGTGGATGATATAGGTCACTACCGAGAATACAAAAAGAAGAAGAGAAAATCCTACCCCGATAATCATACTATATTGAGTGACGATATCTTTATGATAATTCAGTGCAGTAGTGATATTGAGTGCTCCTATGATGAATATAAGTATAGGAGTGATGATCAGAGCAAGTGCATATATCCATGATCGCTTAATAATAAGGACTCGACTGATACCATCGTTGACGAGATTTTTTATCGTATTCGTCTCACTTTGGAGATCGAAAGACTTAAATATAAGGGAGTAGAGCTTATGAAAGGGTATCATCTCGAGATAAAAAGTAAAAAATAGAGAGCTAGAAAAAATATAATTTGGTAGGATCTATTTGAAAGGAGTTCTTTCGGGGATCTCTAGCATGACGCATTGAAATACTTCCTCAGGGGTTTTGTGGGTCGTATCGACGACAATATCATAGAGATTCATATCATATATATGTACACCATAGTATTTCATATATCGTTCATTTTCACTATTTCGGCGAATTTCGATATTTTTCGAGGCTTCTTCTATATCGAAGTGGTTCTCTACACCTGATCGTGTCTCATCATGAAATATTCTTCGCGCGGCTTCATGGCTCTCTACTTGGAGAAAAATTTTTACTGCATGCGGTATAAAATGAAAGGCGAGACGACCATCAATAATAAAATTATCTTCTGTTTCTCCCATTTTTTTTTGCCTTTCATCTAAAATCTGATCGATCAGACCACTATCTGACTCAGCTTCTCTTCCAAGGTCGATGAGAGATATCCCTCTCTCTAGTGCCATGTCACGCATGAATCCACCTGTCGAGTATTGTTTATATCCGAACATTTCAGAGAGATGTTTTCCGAGAGTACTTTTTCCTGCCCCATGATGTCCGCCAAGTGTGATGATCATAGTATGTATTATATCCAAATAGCATCAAAGTCAATTATCGGATCTTCCATTTTTCGAGTTCTTCGCGACTCATATCACTCACGAAATCTTCTTTATAATAGAGATTACTCAAAGGACGACTTTTTCTTGACCAACCATCTCGTATAAAGCTCGAGCTTTTCTGAACACAGTTGGTGTCCATACAGAGAAAAGATGATAAAATCCCCCGAGGAGGATTCATATCGACAGGATTTATAAATCCCCGGGCTATGAGATTTTCAGTAATAGCATGGTATATAGGTCCAGCACCAGTGACCCCCGATATATCATCCATACTTTCATTATTCGTATTTCATACCCATACACCGATGATGATCTCAGGACTGTATCATATGACCCAGTTATCTCTGAAATCAGTACTTGTTCCTGTCTTTACGGCGAGAGGGACTGAAGTATTCAGGATACTCGAAATACCGAAGGTGCGAGCTCGATTACCTGCATTAGATAGTATATCGAACAGGAGGAACTTCTCACTCTTACTTATATCTAGGAGAGTCCTATACCCTGTGACGATATTCTCGAGTGAGAGCTCTACAGTTCAGAGAGATATGCCATATCCGTAGTATCCGACTTCATGATCGAGATTGAATCATACTGTACGAAATCTTTCGTATATCTTCCCGATCCCTATTTTTTCTGAGAGACGGACGGTCGCACTATTGAGGCTATTTCAAAGGGCCTCACGAATGGAGATCGGACCATAAGATTTCGGTATATAGTTTTCGGGTACATATGATCTACTCTCATCCGCAGTCTCATATATGCGCGTGTCATCGAGGATAAGGCTATCAGGATTCCATCACCTTTCGAGTATGAGTTCATAGATAAATGGTTTGAGCACTGATCAGACAGAGCGCTTCCTCGTAATCATATCGACAGCATTCTCTCTCGTATTGATACGATTGCCTACGTAGGCTATGACTTTTTTTTCTATTTCGGACCAAATATAGATACTTCCATTATGGACGTTTTTTTCTTCAAGAGGATAGAGTGTCCCTTCGAGGATACTTGAAGCATACATACTGAGTCAGATATCGATACTGGTCACGAGAGAGATATCATTTTTCTTACAGAGATCGCTCGGAATCTTGAGAATGTAGTTTTCGAGCGTATTTTCGAGGCCTTGGCAGTAGAGGGATATCTCAGATTGTACACGATTCGTAAGAAAGGGAAGGACATCTCTATATTCTGGTTTCTCTCTTTTTATTAGAGAATCAGTGTTACGCGGGAGTCAGAGTTTTTCTCTGAGGCGATTTTTATATGCTTCACTTCCATTACTGATATTAGGATATTTGATCCGCGTGATGATCTCTATGAGTGATTCAGCGCTGAGTGTAGAGATTTTTTCGTTTGGGAAATATATATCGAGACCTCACTGTATACCATATATACTATTTCCCATGTAGAGCGAGTCGAGATATTTCCTCAATATTTCCTCTTTGCTGTATTTTATTTCTGTGATAATTGCCCAAAAACTCTCTGTAGCTTTCTGAGAGAGAGTCCGAGATATTCCAGGAAAATATATATTTTTTATATATTGTTCAGTGATCGTAGATCCACCTCGGACGGTCTGTCCTGCAGTATAATTTTCCCGGAGAGCTCAGACCTTCCCTATGATATCTACACCATAATGTGAGAAAAATCTCTGGTCTTCTATTTGTATGATCGACGATATAAGTCGATTGTTAAAATCTCACTCATAGTGTACGCTATATCATCCAGACTTTGGTAAATCAGAAAGTGTCTTACCGTTTCGATCATAGAGTCTTAGTCTTCCTATCTGAGTCGTAGGTGAGTCAAGTAGTATCCATATATTCATCGCTTCGTAGGTCATCCATGAAGTGAGAGACAGTACTAGTATGAGAAATATTTTTTTCATAGAGAGTGCAAGTATAAGAAAAAATGAGAAAGAAAAAAATTTTAATTTGACTTTCGCTACTTTCTCATATAATCCATTTACTCTATCAAAGACCGTAGGTGAGCATTAGCTCATAAAAACCTACCGAGATGGACGTTATAGATTATAGATTATAGATTATAGATTATAGATTTTGGTACTACCATAATTCATAACTCATAACTCATAATTCATAATTGATTCCGTTCGTACGATATGGTGCGGATTTTTTTTGCACTTTCGTCAGAGAATTCTTGAAGTCAGTCTTAAGAAAATCCAGATTCACTCTATGAGAATCGAGAAATCTTACAATGCACTTCTCCTTATAAATCTTAACTTTACTCTTATTATGGCAGTTACTAAAGCACGTAAAAGTGAACAATTGACAGCTCTTGAGGCTCACCTCAAAGAAGCAAAAAGTGTCGCCTTTACTTCTAATACAAAGGTCACAGTTCTCGAAGTTTCTGCTCTCAAAAAAGATCTTCGTGCTCAGAATGCACTCTATCTTACGGTCAAGAAAACTCTTATACGTATCGCATTTAAAAATGTCTACTCTGTCGATCTTGATCTCGCCACACTTCCTGGTCAAGTAGCTGTCGTCATCGCTAAGGGTGATGCCGTCTCTCCTTTTGGAATCGCAAACAAATACGTAAATGAATGGAGAAAAGAAGAAAAGATGGTATTCGTCGGTGGATATATGGATGGACGTCTTATGGACGCGACAGAGACGAAGAAGCTCGCGACTCTCCCTTCTCGTGAAGTCCTCCTTGCGAAGCTCCTCGGTTCTATGATGTCTCCACTTTCTGGTCTGGCTCGATTCTTCGATGCAGCAAAGAAAGATCTCGAAGAAAAGAATCTCATGAAAGTTAGTGATCTCATCGGCTCTGCTCCTGTAGCACCAAAAGCTGAGAAAAAAGAAGAATCAGCTCCACTAGCTGAAGCTCCCTCAGTCGAAGAAGCTCCAGTAGCTCCAGAAGCATCTGCTCCTGAAGTTGTATCTGAGCAAGTCGCTGTCACTCCAGAAGTGAAGCCTGAAGAAGATTCGCCAGCTGCGTAATTTTCCTTTCACATCCTATTTCTCTCTTCGGGGTGAGATAGGTGCGAGATGAAAATCTCGGTCAAATATATTTATTTTTTTATTTTTTATACTATGGCTGAACTCTCTAAAAATGCTGAGAAAGTACTCGAACTCGTCGAGACTCTCACAATCGTAGAACTTGCTGATCTCGTCTCTGCTATGGAGGAGAAATTCGGAGTTTCTGCTGCTGCTCCAGTCGCTGTTATGGCTGCTGGTGCTGGTGCCGCTGCCGCTGATGAAGAGAAGTCTACCTTCGATGTCGTCATGACTTCTGCTGGTGCTGCGAAGATCGCTGTGATCAAGGTCATCCGTGAGATCACTGGTCTTGGACTTGGTGAAGCAAAGGCTCTCGCTGACAATGGTGGTGATATCAAGAAGGGTATCAAGAAAGATGAAGCTGAGAAAATCAAGACTCAGCTCACTGAAGCTGGTGCTACAGTTGAACTCAAGTAATTGAGTCCATATATAAAAAATCCCCTGAGAAATCGGGGGATTTTGTTAATACCTTATCTCTCAGCAATGATAAAAATATGAATATGTGTTATTACTCTTTAGTATTATATAGTTTATTCATGAGCATTTTTTCAATTCAATTTTGTCTAAAGAATACGGTAAGTTCCATTTTATAACAACTTTGAGAAAACCCCACGCCTTTTAAGGCTGGGGATGAATCATGCCGTTGCCTTTCGAACGAACAATCACAGAAAATACACTCTGCTAAGAGTGTATTTTTGATTGTGAGAGAGAAAGGATATGCGTAT
>JANNCQ010000016.1:0-4629 GCA_031386685.1 Candidatus Altimarinota bacterium
TGAGAGTATATCATCTAACATTTTTTGCTTGAGTTCCATATATGCATAACAAGAAGGCATAGGTACAATTTCTTAGAGAATAATTCCTTACGGAATTATCTTACCAGAAAATGTAAACCTAATTGCTGCAATTATAACAAATATGGAGCAACTTCAAATCCCATTCGTAGGAATACTCGAAATTCTCGAAAAAAATAAACAAGAACGAGCTAGGTTTCTTCGCTGGAAGTCATGATTTGATGAAGAACAAATAGCATTTCTACTCAAGATTACATATGATCTTACTGATAAAGATTTCGAATATCTTGTTGCCTATCTTCTTGAAAAAGAGGGATACTCGGTTTCTTTTTTTGGAAAATTTAATAAAGGGATAGATATCAAAGCTGAAAGAAATAGTAAAATACTTAATATTCAATGTAAACAATTTTCTAAGGCATATATCACTGACAAGCAAGCGTGAGCTTTTTGTGGGCAGATAAGCCAGAAAGTTAAAACTGCTCATGAGAATGAGACATTTTATTATGTAACAACGAGTTATGTCACTCCTGATGCAATTGAGGTTTTCGCTCGTGATGGGGTGAAGCCTATTTCCAATGACGATCTCCTCGTAAAATGTAAAAAATTTGGACTCTTTACAGAGGAATGATGGAAATATCTGATAAAATATATAAGAGAAAAGCGAGTACAAGAACTTATTCAGTTCCGAAAAATATGACCAAGTAATCATGACGAACTCAAAAAAATATTAAGAACACAAAGAATTAATGAATTTAAAAATCACTTTTCTATAGCGATTCGAGGGAATCAATGATTTAAGGCTTATCTATGAAACCAATGATTTGTGAACACATTTTTTCAATATTGGAATCTTTTATAATATGTCTTCATCATCTGCTTCTCCATCAGTAATATCAGTATCACCCGAAGTATCGTGACTTACTCGAACTATTTTGGATATTTTTTCTGAAGAGGACATCAAGCTATCGATCCGCATAGCCTGTCAAACATACGAGAATCTTGATCAAGCTTATTATAGGCGTGTGAGAGAATCTCATTATTATGAGAAATTAACTTGAGGAACTATCGGTGACCTGATCGTATTTCTTCGGGGCTTCCAGAATAAATCAGCATGTGGATATGCACATGAAACCAGAATACGGGTAGGAGATATCGTCCTGACTCCAGAGAGTTGTCCTCAGAAACATCTCTATAGTGGATGTGGGCATCCCGAGCTCAATGGTCTCCTACTTGCTGAAGTCCTCTCCACAATGCTCCTCGATAAGGCACATCCAGTAAGGAAAAAGGTCGTAAAAATAGGATTTCCACTATTTCAATCACTTTCTCTCTTAGATACAGCAGGGGCTCTCTTTTATCAGAAAGAAGCAGAAAGTAATTGATTACAGAGATTCATACCGATATCCTGACCAATCCAGGATATTCAGGAGGGATTCGGACAGATATCGAAAGATGAATTGATGCACCTAGCAAAAAGTATTGAAGCAGCTTATAAATAATCCCTCCAAATTTGGAGGGATTAATATTTCCCCTTGCAAATAGTGACAAATGTGTAATATATATCAATATATATGAATACACAAGACTACGAATCGCAATTCCCGAGCGAGAGTTTACCCCCAGCTGATGCGATAGGGACTATCGTCGAGAGATTTCCTCGCTGGATGAAGTGATCTCTTTTTCGCGAAAGAGATTTTGTCCAGCTCTTTGCTAAGAGGATCATCCGAATACTCTGAAAGTTGCCAGAAGACAGAGAATCCCGTAAGCTACTCGAGGTAGAAATCGCCTATATTATGCATACGGTATATACGAAATATGGCATCGTCATATCACAGGATTCTCTGGATGCTTCACTTCGCGTGATCGAATACCAGCTTGCAAGAGAGAATCTCCTGACATCCTATGCTCGCTTCAGTAAGGGGGAATCGGCGGAGGTAGATATCTCAGAACCAAAGTATATGGAACTCTATCTCGAGTATCTCTATGGATATGCCTTCAAAGATATACAGCACGCCTATGTCTATATCGATACTTGTGTGCGACTTTCGCAATTAGAAGGTGGTTCCGATATACTCCACTCACATCTGGATCTTCTCTATGCTCACATCAGGGATGAAGATATCGACTGTATGCTGATAGTAAATGACTATCTCTGATGAACAGATGTAGCCGACCATATACTAGGCATACAGGAAGAAGAATTGCATCAGTCGTGAGAAGTGCTGACTGATCTCCAAGCTCTCTTTCTTCTCCGTGAAGAGCAACGGACATGTGCTAAGTTCCATATATTCCTCAATCATATAGTACGAAAAGCGATCACGGCAGGAATCGATAGTCTCTCTGCTGAACATAGAAAAAAACTTCTTAATAGACTCAATGATTTTCGAGATATCATCGATCCAGAGATGTATATATCTGTCTCATTTAATTCTGGAAATACTCTCGAGCAAACAGCACGAATGAAGTGGGAGGCAGATGGAAGAGAGTTACATTAATTACAGTAGTAGAATAGAGAGAAATTTTGGATCAATCTTTCTATAGAGACAAAATATATTTATTTCTTGTTTTTTGTGTAAATTGTACTCCTTCCATTCTGAGAGATTTTTTGTGACTGTCTCGATTTTGTCTTTCTTTTGTCACATATTTTCCATATACTTGTCTTAGAGATATAGCAGTACTTCTTTACCTATTTTCTTATGAGATATATTTATCTACTTCTCGCGATTACTCTATTTTGATTCTCTCTCCAGATGGTCACAGCGGCTTCGCCATGACCGATGATGTGTACGATGGAGTATGCTCCTGTCTGCTGATCGGTGCAAGTCCAGTGTATCAAGGCGCCCTGCTACCCGGTGCGTGAGACATTCGGAAATGCCTGTACAGCTGCCGCAGCTGGTGCGACGAATATCACGGTCGGTGAATGTGATACGGTCATGCCGACACCAGTAGATGAAGATAGAGACAAGTATGGATGTATAGGATCTGCAGGATATAAGTGGAATCCTCTGGCGAGACAGTGTCTGCGTCCATGGGAGTCGAAAGTCCGTGTCATCAACATCGCTCCAGAGACGATACCATGCGTATTCGGGATGATGCTGACCGAATGTCTCCAGATCCCTACAGGGAATGATACATCATCTATTATCTATGGAGGGATATCATGATTCGACTTTGTCCCAGGATATAGGTATAGACTCCGAGTCCTCGAGACACGTTTAGAGAATCCTCCAGCAGATGATGCAGCGATAAACTATACACTTCTCAAAACCATCTCGAAGAGGCTCGCACCAGTAAAATATAATGATATCCTCCTCTGAGACTGGTATATGATAGGGTACAATGATCTCAATATCAATGCATTATCAAGTGTACGAGCCCAGGATCTTACACTTTCTATAACCAAAGATCGATTCATTGCTCGCATATGCAATATCATCAACGGAAACTATCGAGTCGTCGATGGAGTCATACAGACGTCGAAGACTATGAGCACCAAGATGGCATGTCCAGAAGGTCTCGTATCGAATATAGAAGGAGTATGGGATCTCGATGGAGCGACCTACTCGATCGCAGCTGCGAGGCAGATGGCGGGAGCTACTGGACCGAGCATATGGCTCACGATCACGACGAAAGCGGGTGATACTTTCACTTATACACGGTAATAGTACCAAAATATTCATTTTCTTTTTATGGGTACTTTTGTCGTTGCTGTGAATTTCTCGTAAATTCTCCGTGAAGATCCTTGTATAGAGTGATTTTTCTCTTATTATAGGTGCATTATTTTCAAATATATTCACACATGAAAGATCTCTGTATTATTTTTGTTACAGTATTTCTCTTGATCCTTGCTGCATCGACTCTTTCAGTTTCTGCGGGTGAGATTGAATCAGAAGATGACCTTGGATCTCTCTTCATCCGTAGGAGCGATGATACTCATGATATGCTTCGAGAGTGAGCAAAAGAAAGACTCAAACAATCGAAAGCAAAAGATACAAAGAAAAGTCATCATCTTCCTATAAAGACTCAATCCAGGACAGCTCAAAAAGGGAAGAGTATTCCAAAGCCAGTCACTCCCGTAAAGATAGCAAGCTCTACTCCAGCAGTCACAGCTTCAGTGACAAAATCATCGACCGTAAACTACAGTACACCGGAAGGATCTGTATCAGTAGGTTTTAGTGTGACAGCAAAAGCGGGAATCATCACAGAAGCTTCTTCTACGACAAAAGCTGGTGGAACGAGTCGATACTATCAGGATGCTTTTGCTCCGAAGATCGCATCTGCAGTCGTCCGAAAGAAGATCACAAGACTCAGTCTCAGTGCAGTAGGGGGGGCGAGTCTGACGACGGGAGCATTTGAGCGATTTGTTGCGAATTCATTCTAAAAAACTCCAAAGCATACTTCACGTAATAAAAATAAGTTAATGTAATTGACTAAATATTATAAATATATATAGTAATTTTATTTATAATATTACTATAGGCTCTTGCCTAGAAGAAAGTAACTCATATACTTTCTTTTTATGATCCCATATAGCAAAATCAGTACTCAGAAAATCAAGAAAATTATTAAACACTTTTGTACCGATGTTGATGCTACAAAAACAAGTGAATTACT
>JANNCQ010000017.1:0-24528 GCA_031386685.1 Candidatus Altimarinota bacterium
AGTAATTCACTTGTTTTTGTAGCATCAACATCGGTACAAAAGTGTTTAATAATTTTCTTGATTTTCTGAGTACTGATTTTGCTATATGGGATCATAAAAAGAAAGTATATGAGTTACTTTCTTCTAGGCAAGAGCCTATAGATACTCCCTGTATTGTACAAAGTACAGGAACTGTAGACTCGAATATGACATGATCATATACTATTGACTATACTGTAACTGATTCAGCCCTTAATATTGCTACTCCGATATCCCGTACAGTGGAAGTTCTAAAAAATACATGAGGCACAGACACCACCCCTCCTGTAGTGACTCTCTCATGAGCCATAAGTCTCACCCTGGAAGCGTCCAGGGGATCCTACCTTGATGCCTCTGCCTTCTGGTCAGACAATGCTGATGGAACCGGAAACACCCTGAGTGCCACCTTCACCCAAACAGGAAGTGTAAACATGAATCTCCCTTGAGTCTACACGATTACCTATACCAAAGTAGATACGAGTAGTAATACCGGATCTACGAGTAGAACCATCACCATAATAGATACTACCGCTCCAAGTGTCACCCTCAAAGGAATAACACCTCTTACTCTCACGCAAGGAGATGCATATACTGACTCAGGAGCAGAGTGGTCAGATATTGTCGATGGAACCGGAGACACACTCACCGCAAGCTTCACCCTCTCAGGATCCGTCAATACAAGCCAAACGGGAACCTATATCCTCACGTATACCAAAGAGACACGAGTAATAATACGGGATCTATTACCAGAACTGTCACTGTCCTCCCACCCCCCAAGTGACCAGGGAGTAGTGGATGATCTTCAGGATATATAGTGCTTGGATTATTAAAAGATCAATATATACCACTTTCATTGATAACTACAAATAGTGAGGGAGTACATCTTCTCGGTACACTTATCCTTGCGCCGAAAAAACTATGAAAGTCACTACAAAGACATATTTTCTTAAAAAAATGATTTTCTAAAATAGTATCACCTGATCGACTCATCCCTCTCCGGTCATCAAAATCTCTGAGTCAAGCGAATATACTCTCCTACATCAGAAATGATCAAAAGCTCCGCGTACGCTATGTCGATCTCGAGTGATGGGCACTCGTGACTACAGAAGATGGAGTATGGTGATTCATAGAGGCAAGCTCTCTCGAAAAAATATAGTATATTCTTTCCATTAGGGGAGCGTCCTTCGTCTATCGAGTTCTTTTTCTTTGCTTTTTTCTGCCATTTTTATATCCTAATTTCTATATGAAACTGATAGTATATAGTGATGGTGGATCTCGCTGAAACCCATGACCTTCAGGATGTGGGATTTTCATCGCAGATGAGCAGGGGAGACCACTCGAAAAGCGACACAAATACATCGGTCATGCGACCAATAATATCGCTGAATATACTGCTGCTCTCCTCGGGATCCTCCGTGCTATAGAGCTCAGTGCTACAGTGATAGAGCTCAGAGCGGATTCGAAGCTCGTCATCGAGCAGCTTGCTGGAAGATATAAAATCAAAAATCCTGAACTCAAAAAGATCGCTCGAGAAATCCATGAGAATATCACAGCCTGGTGAGGAGATATCACCTATACTCATGTCTACCGTGAAGATAATACTGAGGCAGATCGCCTCTCGAATGTTGCTATGGATGAAGGGATGTGAAGACGATCTCAGGTCATATAATGGAATATAAAAATATATGAGAAAAATTTTTCTTATTACATGTGTGTTTCTCTGGGCGTTATTCCTCTTTTTTTTCGAGAAAGTGGCGGCACCGCCTCTCCCAAGTACACCACATTTCTCATCTGGAGTATCTGCTTCAGGGATTTCTCATGCTCTATCTTCTCGTAGAGATCAGATCCTTGCCGATGCTGAGGTGCAGGAGACTATGAAGCGTATAGAGCAAGATCTTCCGAAATATAGCCAAGATGGTGACATATTTTTCAATCGTGAATGATCCCTTCCGAAGAAAGAGAGCGGAAACTATCATGAGTGGACTGTCATGACCCCAGGAAGTATCGATCGTGGTGCACGTCGCCTGATCAAAGGGAAGGGATGAGAGCTCTACTTCACGCAGGATCATTACGGGAGCTTCGTGCGAGTGAAGTAGCTTGACTTATGAGGTTTCTGCGTATGATGATGATCATATGATCTCTTCTTTTGTCTCACTCTTTGCTTATTTCGTCATTTGAGTGACTCTGATTTTTTCGCAGTTTCATCTCTCTGATCCATCTCCACATATTTTGAGTTGGCTTTCTCTTGCTTTTTTACCACTATTTTTGGCTCTCCTTCGATATATCCAGAAGGAAAGTGAGTCACCCATATTTACTCCAGTACGGCTCGGACTTATCAGTATATCTTTACTCTGTATCTCGTACTTCTTCTCACTCGATATCATCACCTTTCTCTTGATAGCCATAGCCGTCGTCATCCTCTCTACCCATATGGATGAGCGCATCCTCTTCGCACTCGCTCTCGTCTTCCTACTCGGTACAGTCTATGCTCTCCTCATCGATGATCAGGCGACGGCCGAGAGACTCTCAATATTTGTCTACTATAGTCTCGTACTCGGAGTCTCTATCTCACTTATAGGGAGCAGTGTATCCCATCTGTTCGATCGTCTTCCATCCTATCGATTCCCTCTATGGTGGCAGTCCTATATCGATGAGCTTATGAGTCTTATGTCTCTCATGCATCATCTCCTCCCTCTGATGATCTTCGGACTTCTCGCTTGGTCTATCTCACCTTGGGGATATCTTGTATCCTTCGATACACAGTTTATCGGATCACTCGTCCTCATCTATGTCATCTCATCGCTCGTCATGCGTCCAGATGATATGACCCTGCAGAAGTGGATCTTGCCGATTCTCTCGATCTTCGCTCTCATGCTCACCTGGTGGATATTCTCATCTGAGCTATCAGTCCGTATAGGACTCATCGTCATGCTTCTCATCCTCGGATGAGTCTCTTACTATCGTGGAGAATATGTGAAGACCCTTGCGAAAAAAATAGTATCCCTATAATTCTATTATCTTTTCTTATCTTCTCATGTCGCACGAGCTCCTCTCTGTCGTCATCCCTGCATATCAAGAAGAGAAGAATATCTCTTATATCTATAGTGAGCTCCTCCCAGTACTGCACTCGGTGCATGAGAAATATCACTATGAGATCATCTTCGTCGATGATGGATCACCTGATGCGACATGGAAGGAGATCGAGAAGCTCTGTGAAGGAGACGTACATGTCCGAGGAGTGAGGCTTTCGAGGAATTTCGGCAAAGAGCTCGCGATCACTGCAGGTCTCGAATATGCCAAGTGAGATGCCGTCATCACTCTCGATGCAGATGGACAGCATCCAGTCGATAGGATTCCAGAGTTTCTCCACGAATGGAAGAGCGGATATGAGATCGTCTATAATAAGCGACCAGAGAGTCATGGGGCATCCTGGCTCAAAAAATGGACTTCTAAAATGTTCTATCGTATGTTTAATGCGATATCAGAATTCAAGATCGAGCCTCGAACGACAGATTATCGTCTCCTCGATCGAGCAGTTATCGATGCATATTTGCGCTTTTCTGAGAAAAATCGTATGTACCGTGGACTCGTAGACTGGCTCGGGTTCTCGAAGAAGGCGCTGGTATTCGATGCGAAAAACCGAATCCACGGAGAAGCAACTTATACCTATAAGATGCTCTTTCGACTCGCACTTCACTCACTCACTTCATTTTCATTTTTCCCACTCAAACTCGTGGGATATATGGGATTTCTGATTGTATTTTTCGGATGTATCACCCTCTTTTTTCAGTTCATCGATAAGTTCGGTATCACCCATTTCGGATTCTCGAATATCGGTATAGTCATCGTGATCAATACGATCATGGTATGAGTCGTCCTCATGTCGCTCGGACTTATCGGTATCTATATCGCAAATATCCATGAAGAGGTGATCGGACGTCCTCTCTATATCGTCAAAAAGAAAAAGAATTTTGAAAAATAATCTTGTTGCAGTTTTCTCTTCTTCTTGCTATAAAAGATGCAACATTAAGGACGTATCATTGCAACAATATTCCACGATTATTCCTTGCATTTTCCAGATTATTCCTTGCATTTTCTTACGAAGTAGATAGACTTTACATCATACTTTCCTCTCTGTAGAGAGAAAAATCATTACTTGCATCTTCCTCATACTAGACACTCATAACGCATGAAAGCAGCAGAGATAATACTCGCACATCTCGCAGACGAAAATGATCCTATAAGTTATACACAACTCAAAGATCATATAGATATCCATGAAAGTACACTCGTGAGAAATCTCGAAAAACTCACAGAATATGGAGATATCATGAAGCTCAGTCGCTGAAAGAATACTTTCTATAGCCTCGGTGGAAAGGAAAAAATCAAAAATTATCTCAAAAAAGATTTCTTTTCTCGACCAAAAGTATCGTATAATCCGGATTTTCTCAGGAACTATACTCCAAATGTGAGTAGTTTTCTCTGAAAGCATCTGCCAGAGCTCACAGCACAGCTTCAAGGTGATCTCATCCTCACGACCTATGACTACAAGACGCATCTACGTCTCATAGAGATGCTTCTTATAGATCTCTCTTATGCTTCTTCGAAGCTTGAAGGCAATACCTACTCATATCTCGATACCGAGGTACTGATAAAGTATGGCGAGGAAGCACAGGGAAAGACAGCATTCGAAACACAGATGATACTCAATCATAAAGAAGTCATCAAATATATCATAGATGAGAAAAATGCTATCTGACTCAATAAAAAGACTTTTTTCGAACTGCATATACTCCTCGGGAAGTGACTCCTTCATGATTCTCAGCTCGGAGTCATACGAAATAATCCTGTAAAAATCGGTGCTTCGAACTACATGCCACTCGAGAGCAAAGTACAACTAGAAATAGAGTTTGATCTTTTTCTCGAAAAACTCTCTCAGATCGAGAATCCCTTCGAACAATCACTTTTCATTCTTGTTTTTGTCCCATATTTTCAGATATTTTTCGATATCAATAAGCGAGTATCTCGTATCTCATGTAATATCCCACTGATCCAAAACTGACTCCCTCCACTCTCACTCCTCCAGGTTTCTGAGAGAGACTACATCGATGCTATACTCTGAGTGTACGAGCTCTGTGATGTCTCGCTCCTGGCTCAGATATACACCGAGAACTACCTCCTCAATCTCGAACGCTATATCTAACTCATAAGGAGCACTCAGCTGGAAGCCCACTCTATATCATAAAAAAGAAAAGAAATTTCTAACTTATGCCAAAAGTATCCGTTCTCATGCCCGCATATAATGCTGAAAAATATATCTGAGAAGCAATAGAATCTATATTGAATCAATCTTTCACTGACTTCGAATTCATCATCATCGATGATGGAAGTACTGATGCAAGCTGGGAGATCATCGAGGAGTATGCGAAAAAAGATCCGAGGATCATTGCAGTAAAAAATCTCCAAAATTTATGAGTTTCTAAAACTAGAAATAAATGATTAGATATGGCAAAATGACAATATATTGCACTGATGGATAATGATGATATGAGTCTTTCAGATAGACTCCAGAAACAATATGAGTATATGGAAAATCATCCAGAGATAGGAGTAAGCGGGGGTACTATAGAGATATGTGATGCGTCAATGCGTATTCTCAATACACGTACATACCATCTCACAGATTCAGATATCCGGAAAAGTATATTCTACTATAGCCCCTTCGCACATCCAGCGACGATATGGCGTCGAGACATACTGAGTAGTAATCAGTACAATCATACACTCGACAATGCAGAGGACTACGATTTATACTTCCGTGTTGGTATGGTGGCTCAGTTCGGCAATCTCTCAGATACTCTTCTCAGATACAGGACCAATCCCAATCAGATCTCTGCAAAGAATTGACACAAACAAGAAATGCTCACCCTCTATGTAAGGATTAAGGCTGTCATAGAGTATCGATACACTATGGATCTCAAGGGTAAAATATACTGGATATGACAATTTGTGAGTATGTATCTCATATCGAATAGAATAAAATTTTGGATATTTAACTTCTTACGTAAATAGTGTATGATCATCGGAAATGGGTTCTTGGGCCGTTCATTTGAGTCGTATAGAGGCGATTCAGATGTATGCATATTTGCCTCGGGAGTATCAAATTCTAGCAATAGAGATAACTCACTATTCGAGAGAGAACAGACTCTCCTAGAGCAGACTTTAGTAGGTAATCCAGAGAAAATACTCGTGTACTTCAGTACCTGCAGCATCTATGATATCTCACTCTCGGAGTCTCCCTATGTGCTTCATAAGATGGCGATGGAAGCTATCATTCAGAACTCTGGAAATAGATATATTATCTTTAGAAAATCAAATATAGTATGAGATAGAGATGATTCCACTACACTAGTTAACTTTCTCATAAAACAAATACAGACTGGTAATCCATTCTTTGTATGGCAAAATGCAACTCGCAACCTCATAGCCCTCGATGATTTCTGTCGGCTCGTAAATCATATATTGCAGCGAAAAATCATGCAAAATAGTATAGTAAATATCGCAAATACTACAAACTACCCAATGATAGAAATAGTATCTATTCTAGAAGAAATCATACAAAAACAGTGAGTGTATGATATAGTAAATAAAGGATGATCATATGATATTGAGACTAGTTATATATCTACCATCCTAGATATATGTGGTGTACATTTTAGTGACAAATACATAAAGGATATCTTACGAGAATACTATATATAGTTCTTTATTCTTTAATTTTAACTTCATGGAAAATCTTATAAAAACCTTATACTTTGATTATAAAATATTCAAATCGGTTTCATTCTTATCATGGATACAGATAACTTTATCAAAGTATAAATGTTTACTTTTTATACTTTGATGAAAGAAAAATAATATTTTCAAGCTTTGAAAACAAAAAATAATAGTCTCATCAGTATGAGATATTGGCACCACTATTTCAAGTCTTAGTGATGAATATTTTGATCTTTATACAGTTATAGAGTGAGATGTAGATATTATTGTAGATGTTGGATCTAACATATGACAGTTTACAAATGCTGTACATTTTTGGTATCCAAAAGCTAGCATACACTCGTTTGAGCCAGATCCTCAGATTTACAATATTCTCACGAGAAATACTTCCACTATAGATATGATTATTCGATATAATCTGGCTCTCGCAGAGACAGAAGGAGTACTAAGATTTTATATATGAGATATCTCCGTCATGTCATCACTAATACAAACTAATTCTATACAAAGATATATAGAGGTAAAAACATGAATTTTAGATACCATCATGAAAGATATTTTAAGCATTGATATTCTCAAAATAGATGTAGAATGAGCTGAACTAATGGTATTAAAATGATGAGTTGAAGTACTGAAAAAATCTCGATATCTTCTTATAGAAATGAGTTTTAAGAGAAATACAGATGGTATCAAAAATCTTGATATCATCGAATTTGTTCGTTCCATATGTCCACGTGCTGAACTCGTGCATATTGGGCGTGCACTATGAAATGGAGTAACGATAAGTGCTCAGGACTTCCTTATCAAGCTCAATAATCAATAGTATTTCCCTACACTATGAAAAAATCTCACCTCCATATACTTGAGACATACCAGTATATATTTTGGACTATATTTACTATGATATGTGCTCTAGTATCGGCACGAGGATACTATATGGTAGATCCTTCACATATAGTCACACTTGGGGATTTTTTCGAGCTCTCGAGCTATGATGATGTACAGAGATATTCGTTTGCTTTCTTTGATCATATCGGTCAGGGTATACCCAATGTTCTCGCACTGTCGAACTGGTACTATCTACTACTCAAAAACCTATATAGCGTAGACTGGATATATGCTCATAGACATTTTTGGTATATCGTGCTCTATTTTGCATGACTCTATATATCTCTCTTATGTACGGCGAAGATACTCTATGCTCGTATACCAACACTATGGTATGTACTCGCCTTGTGTATAACCTTCAATCCTCTCACAGAGACATTCTTTAGATATTCTTGGTGATTCACACACTACATACTCCAGTACATATGACTCGCAGTACTGATATTTGGGTATGTCGGTATCCTAGAGAGTAGGAAGAATATATCCACATTACGAGTATGTATCCTCGCGATATATACAGGCTTTTTGCTGCTATGTACCATTACCAATGTAGCATTCCTCGCACTCGCAGCAATAGTATGTATTATGCTGGGAATAGGACACTATATACAATATCGAGAGTGAAAAAACTGGCTATATATGCACGTTATATATGGTAGTATAGTTGCTATAGCCATATTGAGCATCTGATACTATAAATCAATATTACTCGGAGAGAATGCAGATACTATCAAAACAAGTGCAGCATATGGAGGAGACGCTATGAATTTTATCCGAGCCTATAGCAGTAGTTTACTTAATACTTTTTTTTTCAACCTTAATGGATTTGGCAGTAAAACTGTTATATATGGTATATTTCCTGTATTAGTAATTATTCTTTCACTTATCTATAACAAAAAGAAACCATATTTTATCTTGGCTCCATTTATTATACTACTCATACTTTCGGTACGTATACATACTCCATTTGAGTGGATCAATCTGTCTATATATGATAGCTTCGTAGGGTCATTCATACGCTCCGCAGATAAGGTTTTTTTCGTATATACTATACTCTTAAGTATCCTCGTGTATATAGTTGTAATGTATGTATGAAAAAGAATGCAGCTTGTACTCGGGAGTATTCTCGTGATATTTGTTAGTTTCGTTGTATATGATTATCCACTGACATATACTAATATTATGGGTAAGGATGGTCCGCATATTCAAGTTAAGATACCCAATGAGTATATGTCATTATCAGGTATACTTAAAACTACAGATAGAGTCGTTGCACTCCCGTATCATGTATCCATATCACCCGGATGGACTGAACATCCACAATGGCATCAACGAGGTAATACTATATTGAGCGAACTAACTCCTGCTGAGTGGATTTCGGCTAATACTGCCGACTATGGTGGAAAGGATAGTATATTTAGATTTGGTGTATGTCCGACTTCACAAAGGGACCTCCATGAAAAGCTTACAGGATTTCATGCTACATACGTACTCATTCACAGAGATATACCTGCTAATTTTTTACCTTGTACTCGTAGTATACTTGATATTACGGAATCTGATCCGAGATACACAAAAATTATCTCAAACTCATTTTATGTACTCTACAATATAAATACACTTTATCCATATAAATTCAAAAAAATATCACCCACACATTATAGGATATATAGCAGTAGTCCTACACAGATATTTGATCTCCCTTACACCTATAGTAAATACTGGAAAGTAATAGGATTAGAGGCAAAAAGTGAGCTCCACGATGGATATGCTACGAGATTTATACTTTCAAAACCAATGACAAGTATAGACGTAGAATATACACCACAGAGTATCCTTGATTTTTTATATCTTTTGAGAATCACATATTTGGTAGTTCTGCTGATACTCCTGACCGCACTTGTTGCATCTTCCTATAGAAATAAATCCTAATATTCTATCATAGATTTCTACATTATGCGCATAGCCTATCATCATCCCTATCCTACTACACTCAATGCTCATCGTACCATATCACATGGATTCGAGCATGCTTTTACTGATATGTGACATGAGTTCCGATTTTTCACTCCAGATGATGATTTTCATTTATTTTTCGATCTCTTCCAGCCAGATATATTTATCACTTGTAGTCATTTCCTATATCAGAAATATATAGATTACTCATATATGCAGAATTTACGAGAAAAGTGACTTATCGTATTCACGAAGATAGATTTTTGGAGTATACCTAAAGGGACGAATCAAAAACGAATCTCAGAGGCAAGTGGTATGAAGGATGATATATCTCTCGTTGAGAAGATCAAAAAAGGTGAATTATGAGATATCTTTTTCCATGTCGTTGCACCTACAGATACTCGTATGATAGGATTCACAGAGGGTACATGATATACATATCACACTATTCCACTCGCAGTAGATGCCTCTCTTGTTGATACGCATATACGCCCAGAATTCTCGGCTGATATATCATTCATTGGGACAAATAGCCCAGACAAGTATACACTATTCTCTGAGCTCCTTTTTCCACTACAAAAACTATATAATACTCGTATCTATGGTCAAGATTGGACTATTTTCGATAGGTATTTAGGTTGGATACAGCGTTTCGGGCAATATTTCAATATATCTGGGATCAAAAGTATCCGTAAACCAAAACTAAAACTCTCCGACGAATGAGACATATATGCATCGTCAAAAATATGCGTCAATATCCATGAACAAAACCAGCGGCTTTGTGGCGGTGATGTGAATGAGAGATTCTTTAAGATACCCGCATTTGGTGGATTTCAGATATCTGACTCTGTGGCTTGTATTGGGGATTATTTTGATATAGATACGGAGATAGTTGTAGCGAAAGATACTGCAGATTGGTTCACAAAAATAAATTATTACATGCACCATTCAGAAGAACGAAATAAAATAATGCAAGCAGGAAGAAAAAGGTCACTAAGAGATCATACTTATCATAGCCGAGTCGGACAAATTTTGCAGATATATAGAGAATATACAGAAAGTAGATGTAAAAAATAAGAAAACTTCCCTCGAAGATACAGATACGATGGTGTACGACTATGCGAACCAGTGGACGATCGATCCTGAGTACATCAAGTCTCATTATCCGAAAGAGTACTACAAGGAAAACCCTGATGGCTCGATCGATGTCCGTATGACTCTCTACTTCCGTCCGCAGTCATATTTCTACCTCGGACTCATCATCTCAGGATTCACACTCTTCGGCTGTGTGACGTATCTCGTAGTGAGTGGAGTACGAAGGAGGCGGAGATCAGAGAGGGAAGAATAAATAGGCTTGCCCTAAAAAGAAAAATCCCTATAATTGGATCTATATGACAACTGCAACTATCACACTTCCTCGTTCTACAGTGAATACTCTCTATCGTCAGATAGGGAGGATGAAGCGAGACCATGAAGAACTCGATCATATGATGGCAACTCTCGATGAGCTTGCGGGAAATGTCTCTCATACTAAAAATACTCAAACTCTTGCACATGAACTGGGATATAGCTTACACGAAAACATTTAAAAAGAATTTTAAATCCCTCCCGAAGTCTATTCAGAGGGATTTTTTCGTAGCTTTTGAGTTGTTCCAGCTGGATATCTATGCGGAGATTCTCCGAACCCATGAGCTCTCTGGGAACATGCGATGACTCCTCTCGAGTTCCATCAATAGTGACTATCGATTCGTGACACGAGTGAATACTAAAAACACTACAATCCTCCTTTATAACATTGGGAATCATAGTATCTATAGGGACTAACAGACCGGACTCTTCATCTCAGGGCTCACCCTCTTCAGCTGTGTGAAGTATCTCGTAGTGAGTGGAGTACGAGGGAGATATAGGAAAGAAAGCGGGGACAAAAAAGTTGATTTCCCATGAGAAGAGATATAATGGAGGTATACTAACTATAGAATATATGCAATCCACAGCAACTATCACAGATTTTCCACAGACTCTTCGTGAGAGATTTGGTAGTACGGTATCTTTTTCTACAATCGCAGGAATATATTGGGATGGTATGGATTGGTGTCAGTATGACGAAGTGATACCTACTCCCGCAGATCAGCAGATATTCGAAGCAGGATATGATCCAAGTGAGTTCCTCGATGCTCGTATATTTTTTGCGAAATAATCTCGATGTATAGAGTCCGCCTTCATACTCGAGTTCAGAAATTTCTGACTGCGCATTCTGATATTGCTCTGAGATTTCAGGAAATATTGCCGATTCTTGAGGTCGATCCTTATTTCAGAGAACTCGATGTGAAGCGGATGAAAGGATGAGTCTGAGAGAATAGGCTGCGAATAGGGAAGTATAGATTTATATTTAGGATTCATGATGAGGAGCTCGAGATACTATTTCTCGATGCAGATAGTCGATGAAGCGTCTACAAGTAGTATTGATGGACACTATTTCTCTCTCTGACTTATCATCTCAGGATTCACTCTCTTCGGCTGTGTGACGTATCTCGTAGTGAGTGGAGTACGAGGGAGGCGGAGAGGGCGAGAGGATAGAAGCTTGCAAAAATAAGAAAAATACTATAATCAGTCTATACTATCGTAATATTATGAAATTCGTCCGAACCAAAAAACTCGTATTTCTCAATAATAAGTGATGAGTAGGGAAAACTACTATTGCCTACAATACAGCTGTGAAGTTCGCAGAGATGGGATATAAGACGGTACTCATAGACGCAGATCCGCAGTGCAATCTCTCTCGTCTCGCTCTTGGTGAAGGATTCGATATGAGTATACTCTCGGGAGAGTCATCGAGTATCTACGGAGTACTACGGGGGATAGTGGAGGGTGGTGCTGATATCGATATGACTATACCATTCCATACTCTATCACCGAATCTGAGCATACTCCCAGGAAGTCTCAAGCTGTCTCGCTATGCAGATCTCCTTATCACTGCCTATAACCAAGCTGCCTCTGGGCAAGAGATAGGATACTTCCAGACGAGCGCCATCTCTCGCTATCTGATGGAGAAGTGACTCAAGGAAGAGATAGATATTTTTATTATTGATGTCTCTCCGAGTCTCGACCTTCTCAATCGTATTATACTGCTTTCTGCTGATTATTTCGTCACGCCACTCATGCCAGATGCATTCTCAGTGCAAGGCATCGAGAATCTCGGCCTTACTCTCGAGGCCTGGAAAGAAAACTGGAAAAATACAGGAAAGGCACTTGCTCGAGGTATATCATCTGAACGAGTACTCTCCTGAGAGGGGCTTTTTATTGGTTATATAGTCAACTCGTACAATCAGTATGCGCAGAAACCGATATCATCACACCAAGAGTGGATGGAGAAAATCCCCGCATATATCAAGAAGTATCTCTCTGAGCGCCACTGCCGTAATGGTCTCGTAGAGAAATCCTGGAAACATACATTGACTGATATCAAAGATTTCGGGCAACTTCCTGCTGATGGACAGATTTCGAGTAAGGCTATATTTAACTTGATTCCTGGAACAGATTTCCAGAGCGTTCCAGGTACTCTCGAGAACCTAGAGCTCGCAAAAGAGCAATTTGATCGATTGACCAAAAATATAGAAGAGATACTCCAGAAATACTAACCATAAAAATTTCGCCCCAAAGCTATAGAACTATGAGACACTCTGACTAAGTCGATTTGTACATAGAGTACATCATTTCTTACGTGAAAAGCAAAAGATTTTCTCCTCGGACTCATCATCTCTTGACTCACACTCTTCGGCTGTGTGTCGTATCTCGTAGTGAGTGGAGTACTGGGGAGATACAGGAAAGAATGCGGGGACAAAAAAGTTGATTTCCCATGAGAAGAGATATAATAGAGGTATATAATAGTAGTTTATGACAACAAAAAAGACATATACCTCTGAAGAGGCAAAAATCAGATGACATAAATTGATCGATGAACAGGCGGAAATACTCCGTACTAATCTCCGATCGAAAGAGTCTGTAAAATCAATCTCCTATGTATAAAGTAGTATTTGATGTCAGAGCTCTTCTGGGGGTAGATCAGTATATTGAACAATATACAAAATATTATGAACATCTCTATAGTGACTCGGGTATATGGAGTGAAGATCAGATTATAGAGCAGTATCGTCTTGAGTGATATGCTCGATATGATGAGATTATCGATACAATCACGATGACTCTACAAACAGATGTAGTCAGCTATATGCAGGATAAAACCCTGATTCGATGGAGGACTAAGGTGATATTACTATCTTTTCAGGATATATGAGACCTACGTAGAGTGATTGAGATAGAGATACGCTAATTGTTTTCTGTATAGGATACGAAAATGATAGATCTGCCCTCCTCTATAATGTAGGGAATCATAGTATCTAT
Source organism: Candidatus Altimarinota bacterium (assembly GCA_031386685.1). Lineage (GTDB taxonomy): Bacteria > Patescibacteriota > Gracilibacteria > BD1-5 > UBA2023 > JAGOMW01. The sequence goes on from JANNCQ010000017.1 coordinate 14,041, forward strand.
AGAGACTAATACTTTGGATTCATCATTTCCGGATTCAACTCCTTATCTGTTTGATATCTATTGGGATGGTAGCCGAGAAGACACCCTAAGAGTAGACATTTTAATATATATGCATAGATACCTTTCTCATATCATCCTCATAGCGCTCATCGGACTCATCATGGGATCGAGTCTTTGGTCGACTGGGGGTATCGCAGTGCTAGACTTTGTTCTTACGCCGCATGCTCACTCTCCTTTCTCGAACTCCCTGATATTTCTTTTGCTTGATTTTTTGACGAGAGTCATCGGATATGAGATCGTATCGAAGGTATTTTTTGCTGTGATACTCTGGAGTGCTGGATATCTCGGGATACTCTTCGGGTGATATGCATCACGGAGTACTCGATATCAGAGTCTCATAGAGAGCATCGGTGCAGTATTTCTCCTTATCAATCCCTTTGCCTATGAGCGTATGATGGTACAAACCACTATCTATATGGGGACTATCGCTCTCGGATATATGATCTATCATCTCCTCTTCTCGGGGAGTGAGCGGAGGTATATATGGGCAGGGGTGATGGGGGGACTTAGTTTTATCATGATGCCTCATGCATCCTATATGATAGTGCTGATACTCGGACTCTATACGCTACTCTATGTACGCAGTATGCGAGACTTCACTCATATCATATTGGTCGGAGGTATCATACTCCTCATGAATCTCAATTGGCTTATCGCACCACTCTTCGGTGTGAGCAATAGTGCTGGAACGATATCGACATTCTGATCGGGGAATCTCGAAGCATTCGAGACGCAGGCACTCGCACCACTCGATGTCTGGTCGACCAATCTCCTCCTCTATGGATTCTGGTGAGAGAAGCACGTGAACCACTATGCGAATGTCGACTTCCTGTCATCACTCTGGTACATAGCTGGCCTTCTAATCGTCTCTCTCAGTCTCATGGGACTCTCTAGTATGTGGAAGGCAGGGAAGAGGAGGATAGTAAGTATGCTCAGTATCATCGCAGTATGTGCCCTCATATTCGGCATCGGGATCGCATCTCCGCTCACAGAGTGACTCACTCGGTGGATGATCGAGTATATACCTCTCTGGCAGGGATATCGTGAGCCACAGAAGTGGATCGGGCTGCTCATGATAGTCGAGGGGATAGGACTCACCTCAGGAGTAGTAACTCTGCTCGAGAGATATGGGAAAGATATTGTAGTGCGGTATTCTATACTATTGAGTATCTGCCTCCTTTTTGTCATATGGTCACCTGGACCACTCATGGGCTACCATGGACAGCTCCGTACGACCCACTATCCGAGCGAGTTCGAAGAGGTACGAAGTTCATTGATTAAGACGCAAGAGACTACCAAGATACTCGCACTTCCATGGCACTCCTATATAGGGTGCTCATGGATAGGGCGACCCACCGTATCGAATCCTATCAGATGACTCATGTGACCTCTCTCTGTCACCGTCGCAGATAATATCGAGGCCTGACCGACACTCTACTCGAACTCTACGAATATCGAGAGTCTGGATGTCGAGGAGTTCATCAGGACTCGAGACTATAGTCACATAAGAGAGTATGGATACTTACATATACTCCTCATGCGTGAGTGTGTGAGCTCAGATAGATATACCTGGCTCGAAGATATCGAAGAGTGTACGCTCGATACAGAGAATAGATATATATCGCTTTATAAATGTCAGAGATAAACCCTCATGTCAAAAATCAAAAATATCCTCATACTTGGACTCTGTACATTTCTCTCTGGAGCGATCAATTATGCGACTTATCCTATTCTGATACGTCACCTCTCTCTTGCAGATTTTGCGGAGTTTTCTGTACTTGCGAATTTGATAGCACTCTTTTCTATCCCGGCCATAGGATTCGGCTATCACATACTCATACTCGTACGCAATCATCCTGAGAAGATCAAGCATCATATGTGAGACTGGAAGAGAGTATTCTTCCGATATGGGATACTCTACTCTCTAGCCATAGCCATCATACTTGCCGTCCTCACTCCGATACTCTGACTTCACTCTTTTATCTCTAGTAGTATCATCACTGTTTCGGTCGGAATCTCGCTCTTTGCGGTATTTTTTGCGACGATCCTCCAGGCGAGAGAGCGATTCATCCTGATTGGTATTATCTGAGTCATCCTTGCAGCGCTACGGTTCATGACTTCTCTCTGAGTATTTCTCGTACCTACGGTCTCGCTTGCTGTAGCATCGCTGATCATACCGAGTCTTCTTGCTCTCGGTTTGTACTACTATTTTGGGTCCAGAGAACTGCCCCTTCTTTCTGTTCCTGATATCGAGCGAGAAGAGTCGAAAAGTTCATTCCACCATGCTTTCATGATCATAGCGGTGATCGTCTGTATGCAAAATATCGATATCATCACGATGAAGTACCTCTTCCATCCCCATGAAGTCGCACTCTACGCTTCGGTATCGGTGATTGCGAAGTTTGCTCTCGTCATCATCTCGCTCTTCGATACGATCTATCTCCCGACACTTCTCGAGAGACAGAGAGTACGAGAACATAAGATATACTTTCCACTTCTTTTGGGTATTTCTTTCGCTTGATTCGTCATATCATATACGATCCTTCCTCCTCTTGGTGAATGGGTACTCGCATCCATCCGTCCCGAGCTTTCTGGAGGGGCTGTACTATTTTTCTATCTTGGAGTCGCGGCTATATGCCTTGGATTTTTTACTATTTTTATTAAGGCTCTTACTCTTTCGGGGAGGGGTATCCTCTTCTATCTTGCGCTCGCTCTCTTTTGCTTTGCTTTCGCTTTTTTCCAGAAGACCACTATCGACTTCTCCTGGTACTATATGATCACGCTCTCTGTACTCTATGTCGTATCGGCACTCCATCTCGGATGGAAGATATATGGAAATCCGAGAGAGAGGAGAAACCTATGAGCATAAGACCGCCTTCCTCGTCGAATCTTTGTGAAGATTGTGTTAATTTTCTTGACTCTCTTGTATTATCCATATACTAAATTCTAATCTTTAAATTCGATAAATTCTAAAAATCTTTTTCTTTTATCTTCTCTCTCTTTTTTCTTATGCGTTTCAATACTCTCGGATTCTCTACGCCACGAGCTCTCGCATTTGCTACCCTTGCTTCTGTCGCGACACTCGGTGTCGTATCGGGAGTATTCGGTACATTTTCTACGACGATCATCCCAGGTCAGTCTTGTACAGGATATGGATACTTCGCAGGGTATGGATACGGATATGACTGTAGTGTCGTCAATACCGGATGAGGTGGTGGTGGATGAGGTGCTGGAACTCCAGTTTCTACTCCTCTTGCGACTCCTACATGAGTACCGACTCAAGTTCCGACGATCACTCCTCCTCCTGTCATCTCAGTGGAAGATATCATCGCTACAGATATCAGTAGAAGTATATACAGAGATGCTCTCGAGAAACTCATCTCAGAATGAGTCATGCAAAATAATAAAAAGATACGCCCAAATTCTACGATCAGTCGTGCTGAATTCATGAAGCTTCTCGCTCTTGCAAATGGATATAAGCCTCTCGCAGTCACAAAGAAATTCCGAGATCTTCCACAGTCGAATACCCTCACTTCCTATGTGAACTTCGGTGTCGCAAATGGTTGGGTCAATGTAAAGAATACAAACTTCCGCCCAAATGATATCATCACTCAGGGTGAGATCGATAAGCTCATAGCCACTATCAATGGATCTGCAAGTGCAGATACGATTGCTCGAAAATCTGGTGGAGTAAGTCGCGGTAAGGCAGCCGCTGATATTGTCAAAGCATTCTACTAGTATCTTAAAAAATCTCCTCTTCTTCAAAGGGGAGATTTTTTCGTATTCTCTCTATTTATGCGCACTTCTGTTTGCATTCTCGAGTATTTTTCATATAATCCGCCCGTTATTTGGAGCCTGGCATAGGCTCATCGTTGGTCCAAACCCCTACATTTCTAAAATCTTTTTTTATGGCTCATACAGGAATCATCACCAAAATCATCGGAGTCGTCATCGATGTCGAATTCTCTCCTGGATATATCCCTGGTATATACGAAGCACTCGAAGTACAAGGAGCTCCTCATAAGCTCGTCCTCGAAGTCCAGCAACAACTCTGAGACAGTATCGTGCGTGCGATCGCTATGAACCCAGTCGACGGAGTGAAGCGGGGCCTCTCAGTCATCGCGACCGGTGCTCCGATATCTATACCGGTAGGTGACGCAGTACTCGGTCGTATGTTCAATGTCCTTTGAGATCCTATCGATGAGATGGATGCTCCAAAGACAGAAACACGTCTTCCTATCCATCGTGCATCACCGAAGTTCGAAGAACTCTCGACGAAGACAGAGCTCTTCGAGACGGGGATCAAGGTCGTCGATCTCATCTGTCCGATGCTGAAGTGAGGAAAGGTAGGACTCTTCGGTGGTGCCTGAGTCGGGAAGACCGTGATCATGCAAGAGCTCATCCACAATATCGCTTCTGAACATGGAGGATACTCTGTAGTAGCTGGAGTCGGGGAGCGTACTCGTGAAGGGAATGATCTCTACCACGAGATGAAAGACAGTGGAGTCATCGATAAGACTGCCATGGTATTTGGACAGATGAATGAAGCTCCAGGACCTCGTGCTCGTGTCGCTCTTACGGGGCTCACTATGGCAGAGTATTTCCGTGATGTCGAGAAGCGAGATGTCCTTCTCTTCGTAGACAATATTTTCCGATTCACCCAAGCGGGTTCTGAGATATCGGCACTCCTCGGGCGTATCCCATCGGCAGTAGGATATCAGCCGACTCTCGCGACAGATATGGGAGCGCTCCAAGAGCGTATCGCATCGACGAAAAATGGATCGATCACCGCTGTACAAGCAGTATATGTTCCTGCGGATGACCTGACAGATCCTGCTCCAGCCAATACCTTTGCCCATCTCGATTCGACGGTGACTCTCTCTCGTCAGATTGCTGAGCTCGGGATCTATCCTGCGGTCGACCCACTCGATTCGACTTCGACTGTCCTCACTCCGAAGATCGTCGGTGAAGAGCACTACAGCGTAGCTCGAAGCTGTCAGAAGATCCTCCAGAGATATAAGGAACTCCAAGATATCATCGCGATCCTCGGTATGGATGAGCTTTCAGAAGATGATAAGCTGACTGTGGCTCGTGCTCGTAAGATCCAGAGATTCTTTTCTCAGCCATTCTTCGTCGCTGAGCAATTCACAGGAACACCAGGGGTCTATGCTAAGCTCGAGGATACTGTGAAGGGCTTCAAGCAGATCATAGGAGGTGATGTCGATCATATTCCAGAGAGATTCTTCATGTATAAGGGCTCTATCGAAGATGTGAAGACCGCTTTTGATGCCGAATCTACAAAGAAATAAAATTTTCTTCAGAGATATATTGAAAGAGGTATTTCTCATTATGGAAAAAGTAGTTTATCCATAAGAGGCTCCTGTCTATCTCCGCTTCGCTCGGAATGACAAAAATATTTATAGAGCGAATATATTTATACACTTCATGAATCTCCAAATTACTTCCGCATCCTGAAATATCCTTTCAACAGCAAACTTTTCTCGAATCACTCTGATGACAGAAATGGGTGAGATCACGGTCCTTCCGGGACATGAGCCGCTCCTTTCTGCTATCCGTCCAGGTATCATGTCGATAGACTACCTTGATCCTTCATGAAAGGAGGTCTATGGAGAGTATGCGAGCGGCGGAGGAGTGATCAATATATCATCAGAATCGTGCGTGATAGTCGCAGATGTGATAGAGGATGGAGACCATCTGACAGATATGGAATACATCGATTCTCAGAAGAAAGAAGCAGAAGCAATGATGAAAAACTATCGAGAAGAAAACGGTGCGGCAGTCGATCCGAAGAGACTCATCGAGCTCGAATATGAACTTCTCAAATATACAGCGATGCATAGGCTCGGTCAGCGATATCAGGAAGAAAATACCACCGGTTCACGCAGATAATCTCGGTTATACCGAGATTTTTTTATGTAATAATAAATTTATCCTCGATTACCGTTTTTATCCCTATCAATCGAGGAAATTCTTCATGACTTTTGGGAATCTTTCATATGATTCTAGAAATGAGGGGAACTACAATGGTTTTTAAGAAAGAATGTTGTATTTTTTCTTTATCTCATGTATTTTTTCATAGAAAAATAATAGTGAGAGCAACATACATTTCTAGTAAATCCACTTTTGTTTTCAGTATGACATCTGATGGCATATTGGCATTAGTATCGTATCATCCAAATTGCCTATCTCATAAAGTCATCTTTAATGTACCAAGAAGCTTCTCTCATGCGCTTATATGTATTGCGTTGAGTTCATCTCTACATGCGCTTATATCATCTAGATTTATATTTAATTCTCATGAAGCTATTTTTTTGCAAAGCTGACTCAGGGAAGGGGATAGATCACGGAGATCTATACAGGCTTCTATGGACTCGGTAGGGTTATTGAGCTCATAGCTGTGCTTTTCTATTTTATCTAATGATTTTTCATACAATATTCCAATATGTGCCCTTATAACATCGAGACATCTTATTGCTTCTGTATCAGTAGGGTAATCCTTGAGTAAATTTTCTATAATTCATAAAAAATTTACTTCTTCACTTAAAGGAAATAATGTTTTTGGTGGTAAAAGATAGAGTAGTACTGCATAAAATCTGACTAGAAGAATCGTATCTTCCTTTGAAATATTTTCTATATAATTCGGTGAGGAGAATCGTAGGGAACATCATTTTATTGCTCTACAAAGACTTCTATATCTTTTTTGGGCATTTCTCATTGGTTTTCTATCTGTAGAGCTTCCTAGATGAGATTCTTCTCAAGAGTCAAATCGTATAAAGTCATCGATTTGTCATTGGGATAAAATAAATTGCCTATACATTCATTCGAGTTCTTCATTATCACTCGGGGGAGAAGAGGTAATCTTTGAAATAATATTATAAAATATCTCTAATTCTGCATTTGCATACCATAGACATCTCAGTCAATAGATTTGAGTTTGATAGTCCGCATAGGCTTCAATATTTACTTTTTTATCTCTAGGACTTACTATTATTGTCTTATCTTCTCGGGATCTGGGCATATAGCGCATCTCCATTTGAATTTCCCAAAAGAGCTCCAGTATTGTTTCTGCTGCTAAATTTGCTCTTCCATTTGAGATTTGAAAGATCACCTCTTCAAGTGGGGATCCAACTATAAATTTTGATGAAAAAGAAATATCGGTGATTCATTTGATTATGCCGAGTAATTTTTCTGTATCTTCATCCGATGAGTTAAATGAAGTGTTTTCTGTAACGGGACTACCTATACTTCTCATATGATGAAGGATGTATCAGTTTTCTCTACATTCTACTCGCCACAAGCTTCCTAGCCATATGCTACACCCATCTACTCCATAAGTATGCGGTATTTTTAATTTTGAAAGTCGCATAGTAAAAGCCTCTTTTGCTAAATTTCCTTTACTATAGTTGATTCAGCTCGGTAACTCGGTATAGGCAAAATATGTTTTTTCCTTATCCCTATTATCCTCCGAAGGAATATCAAGCTCGATAAATTTATCCTTTATAAAAGTAATAATATCGTCAATCGACCGAGAAGTGAGTTGCCTAGGTTTCTTCGGAAAAGAAGTACTTACAATTACCTGATATCAACCTTCTTCTGTAGCATAAATTATTGCTTTGCTTGTTTTGTAAGTAATTCTTAAAACTCTACTATTGGGTGTAGAACTTCTATCTTCGATTGCTCATGAAAATATCTCCATAATTTTTCAGAAATCAGCTCACTCGATAATAGTAGTATAATCCATACTCAGGGTACTGTCATTTGTTCAAGATGTTTCTTCAAGCGTAATCCTCTGCGGCATATGCCTGTAGTTAATTAATTTAACTTTACGTATATATTTTTAATGTCAATTTTAAATATAAAAAGTAATTGAATGGATTATAATAAAAAAGAAAAAAGATTTTTTTAAAAAGTTTTGACAGAATCAACTTTATACTTATTTTATAAGTGTATAATATACTCTTATAAAGAAAAGCCGTAATAGGGCTTTTCTTTATAATAAGTGTTATATATACACTTTAACTATTTACCTTTTTTGTATATGTGAAAAGAAACACTTATAATCGTCGACTATACTCATGCCTTTGCAGATAAAAAAATAGATGAACTCTATGTTGCTGGATGAGAGACTCTTGTTCCTGTACTCAACACTCTTATTCGAGAAGTAAAGGGAAGAGGTGGGCTCATCATCGCTTCAAAAGAAGAACATGATCAATGAACTCTATCATTTGCATCAAATTTCAGATGAAAAGTATCTATCACTCGAGTGTGAGCTGATGATCCAAGAGCATGGGTGACACTTGAAGAAGTACTCTCTTGGAGGACTTTCTCTGATGGTATCTTCCCGAGTGCCCGATTCACACGTGAAGAGCTGATCGCGTATCTTCGGTCCCAAGGTGGGAAGATGCCCGTCTGGCCAGATCACTCTCTTCGCGGTGAGAAATGATCAGAACTCTATGAGGGTTTAGATACGAGTCAGATCGATCACATAGTAGTAAAATGAAGAGAGAATACCGATCACCCATATAGTTCATTCGCGGCTGTAGAAGATACAACAGGGAGAACAGCTGAAAAAATATGTGATGAAGAAGGAGTCCAAAAGATAAAATTTGTATGACTTGCGACGGATTATTGTGTTTGAGATAGTAATTTTGATTTTGCAAAAACAGGAAAATATCAGACAGAACTCATCCTCGCTTGATGTCGTGCTGTCTCACCATATACAGAAGCACTCATGATCGACAAACTCCGTCAAGTCGGAGCTCTCATTTCCAGTTAAGTACACGAATCAGTATCATATAACTTATATAACTATGCGCTCTTGCCTACCGTATACCCTCCAGAACTCATTTGCTGCTGCTCGAGATGAAGCCGAGGTCGATACACTTCTCAATACGGATGTCTATAAGTTTCTGATGCTCGACTTCATCCTTGCTCATCCAGAATATCGTGACATGAAGGTGCGATGGAAGATGAAAGTCCGAAATGACGACATCAGACTTACTGATATCATCCCAGAGTCAGCACTACGTGAACAGCTTGATAATACTCGATCGATCGAGTGAGTCACACAAGCAGATCTCTCTTATTTGAGAGGGATGCAAGTCGGAAGACGTAATCTTCTCAGAGAAGAGACACTCACATTTCTAGAGGATTTCCAGCTTCCAGAATACGATCTTCAGGATGATGGAAAGTGAGGATACGATCTTTCTTTTGAAGGGACTTGGGCAGACTCGATGCTTTGGGAGATTTATGGACTCAAGATCGTCAATAGTCTCTACTTATACTATTATGCAAAAAAAGCAAAACTCTCCCCTTCAGAGTGGAATGGAGTCATGACGCGCATGTTTGCTCGTCTCTATGAAAATACCGAAAAAGTAAAGAGTGATCCTCGTATCACCTTCTCAGAATTCGGAACGCGTCGTGCCGCAAGTACTGATATCCATAGACAAGTCTATGAGATCCTCCAAAATGAACTTCCAGGACAGTGCCTCGGGACTTCAAACGTCATGCTTGCTAAAGAATTCGGACAAAATAATCCAAAATGAACCAATGCTCATGAACTTCGGATGATCCCGACAGCATTCGAAGATGCTCCAGGTGATATTATTTCGAAGATGTATGAGGTCGATCGACAGTGGCAATCGCACTATCCTGAGCTTGGGATCCTCCTTCCTGATACATTTGGTTCAAGTTTTTATTTCGCGAATTGTCCAGAAGATATCGCAATGAAACATACTTGATGTCGTATCGACTCGAAGGATCCACACGATGCTATCCCTGAATATGTCGACTTCCTTCGAAAGTGGAATATCGATCCGAAGACCAAGATCGCTCTTCCGAGTGATGGGCTGACATTCGATATCATAAAGTGAGTGACTGACAGATTCCATGAAGTCATGGGAACGCTCACGAATGGGTGGGGGACAGAACTCTCGAATAATACGAAAGGAACTCTCCCGAAAGAGAGAGAAAAGTATGGACCATTTGGATCTATGTCGATCGTCATCAAGCCTGATGCTGTATGGAGAGCTGATAAAAATGCTTGGGTCTCATGCGTGAAACTCTCCGATAATCCCAACAAATCGATGGGGTCAGAAGATCGAGTCGGACTATTTAAAAGAACTTTTTGAGTGAAGGGGATGGAAAGCCAGGAAGTAATAGTGTAATTTTTTTGAGAAAATTATAAAAGAACTTTAACATTCATAAAAAAGACTTACTATATTTGTAATTTTAGAATATTTCGTATAGAATAATACTATATTATCTATGGCTCTTGCCTAGAAGAAAGTAACTCATATACTTTCTTTTTATGATCCCATATAGCAAAATCAGTACTCAGAAAATCAAGAAAATTATTAAACACTTTTGTACCGATGTTGATGCTACAAAAACAAGTGAATTACTGGA
>JANNCQ010000055.1:0-24022 GCA_031386685.1 Candidatus Altimarinota bacterium
AGAGTATATCATCTAACATTTTTTGCTTGAGTTCCATATATGCATAACAAGAAGGCATAGGTACAATTTCTTAGAGAATAATTCCTTACGGAATTATCTTACCAGAAAATGTAAACCTAATTGCTGCAATTATAACAATATAAATATAAGTATTCTACCCTACTTCAAACAATACCCCGATATTCTGCTTCTTCTTCCGAGAGTGTATAATTGAGAGGTGAATTATTTGCATTTTGTTCTAAGAAAACTATAATATCACTGTATTCATAGAACAAAATATGACCCAACTCTCTCGCATCCGTGAAAAACTCGATCTTATCGGAGAGAAATATCTCGTAAAGGATACTCTCGATAAGCTCATAGAGAAATTTGCTCCAAGCTATACGATATCTCAGCTCTGTGATACAGGGATGATATCCCCACTCAAGCGATGATCAAAATATATCAATAATATCAATAGAACTATAGAGGATCCGTACAAGATAGCCAGTATATATTTCACTGACGAGCTCTATATGTTCGGGGGACTCGGTGTCTACCAGATGTATGGATACTCGACTCAGCTCATCGAGTGGTATACGGTCTACAATACTCAGATATCATGAGAACGCATCATCGGTAAGACGAAGTTCATATTTCGCAAGCAAAGAGAGAGTTTTTTCTATGGAGTCACTCGAGCTGAGAGTAGCAATATTCCCTATAGAGTCATGTCACGAGAACGTGCATTTATCCAGATGCTACGAGAGTGAAAGACTTTTCATACGCTTCCTCGAGGTATCGATAGGGATGCTCTCATCGATATGGCAGAAAAATATACTACAAAATCAATCATCACGATAATACAAGATCTATGTTCATAGAGAATATCCAAGCATTCTTACCGTTCTATAAAAACTTCGAAAAAGAAAAATTTCTGAGGATGCTATCATGATCGAATACTCGTGATTTTGATCCATTCAAATTCGAGAAAGACTTCATCCTCACACTTATCCTTATAAAATTCGGAGAAAAATATGGTGATCTCGTCTTCAAGTGATGAACGTGCCTGAATAAGGTATATTTTCCATATTTTCGTCTCAGTGAAGACCTCGACTTCATCCTCGATATTGATCTCGGTCGTACTGCTCGAAAATCTCTTCTAAAAAAGTATGAAGTAGCATTTATAGAGGATCTCGCACTTCTCGGGCTTACCCTTCAAGATGAGCGGACGAAGTTCGATGAATATAGGCTCGCGATGTTCACTTTCGAATACTTCTCTGCGATCAATAACTCTCTCCAGACGATCAAGATCGATATCTCTCTGAAGTGAAGACTCATACTTGCACCGAAGCCTGGTAAGATCCAGTCGATCTTCATCGATGATGTCTATGAGGAGCCGATTTTCTCTCAGGATCACACCCTCTTCTGTATCGACCTCACCGAGGCACTCGCTGAGAAGATGCGAGCAGCGCTCACGAGACGAGAGCCAGCGATACGAGATTTCTTCGATATCTGGTATGCTCGAGAGGTAGGAGGATTTGATTTTTCGAGTTCTATATTTCTCGAGATCCTGAGAGTGAAGCTCGCGGAAGTAGACTATGCCTATACACTCGAGGACAATACATCACTCCTAGAAAAACAGATAATCACTGATCTGAGACCTGTGCTCACTGATGACTTTTGATTTGATTTTGATACGATCTATGATTTTATCCTCTCATATAAGATCTAGTATAGCAATATATCAACATATTCTTTCTGTATTAAGATAGAGAAGAGAAATAAAAAATAGAAGAAATGATGGATTCACTTTCGCTAAGTGTCAAAGGCTAAACTTCAAATAACACCCCGATATCCTGCTTCTTCTTTCCTGAGCTGATATATCCCTGGTGGACGATAGAGTCTCCGTAGCGAGCTCGTAGGCGAGAGAGGGTATCCGATAGTCGAGCATCTGTCTCATGCTGTGTCCCCTCCACATCGAATACTGAGAGCTGCCTGGGAGTGAAGGAGGAGAGCTGCCCGAAGGTGATGCCTACGGTCCTATAGTCTACCCCTCGCTCATGGATAGCGTCGAAGAGCATACGGAGTGTCGAGATCATATGAGTGCGGTCGATAGTCGCTGGTCCGAGATCAGCGTATTTCGAGGCATAGGAGTGATCACGCAGGCGGAGATAGATGCCGATCATACTCGCTCACTGCTTCTCCGAGAGGAGTGTCTCATAGGCGCGCTCGAAGTGTATGAGAGCTTGTCTCCAGAGGAAGTCAGGATTATTCGTGATACGATCATTGAAGGATCTACTTACCACGATACTCTGTCTTTTTTTGCTCGTATCATGCGGCATCCAGGAGTCGACTCCGTGGAGCTCGAGCCAGAGGACGATGCCATTGCGCCCGAGGAGCTTCGAGACATATCGTGGATCGAGTGTATAGTAATCATAGACAGTGCGTACATTCGCACCGAGCCGCTCGGCACTCCTACGACCGATGAAGGGGATCTCCCGGACAGGGAGAGTACGCCATATCGACTCGATATCCTCACGATCGAATTCGACGGTCGTCCCATAGGGCTTCCGGAGGTCTCCGAGCATCTTCGCGCGGATACGAGTCGTCGATATCCCGATCGATACCGGGATCCCGATATCTCGGTAGATATCAGTCTTGAGGCTCTCAGCGAATCCCCCATACTCACTCGCCATACCGGTCACTTCGGCGAAGGTCTCATCGATCGAGAATACTTCGAGCTTGCCCAGACGACCAGAGAGATACGACATGAGACGATCGGAGATCGAGCGGTAGTAGGCATGGTCGGGGAGTTTTTTTATAAGTTGGTTTTTTCATACCATCCGCTCCGCTTCCCAGAATGGTGTCCCGACTCGTATCCCGAGGCGCTTGGCCTCATAGCTCGCAGCCATCGTGATCTGATCTCCGACGAGGACACACTTGCCCTTCAGACTCGGATCGCGCAGAGTCTCGCATGAGGCATAGAACGAGTTACAGTCGATATGTGCGTAGAGATGTGATGAAGTATGAAATATCATACTAATGATACTTCCGGATAAGTCCTATGACGACACCCATGATCTCACAAGGTCCATCGACGATGATCGGTTCATATTTCGGATTCTCGGGGATGAGTCGTATATGGACTCCTCGCTTTTCGAGTCGCTTCAGTGTCACATCCCCATCGAGTGAGGCGATGATGATATCTCCGTCCTGTGCGGTGCGAGCGCGGTCCAGGATCACGATATCTCCGGTATGTATCCCGGCATCTTGCATACTATCCCCTTTGACCCGTACGAAGTAGGTCGAGGCAGGGTAGTCGATGAGGTAGGCTTCGAGATCTATCCGCTCTCCTCATCACGACTCCGGAGTGAAGGGAAGTCATGCTGGTACTGATTCGAATAGGGGATAGGTATGAGGAGTTAGTGTGGACATATCTGGAAGAAGAGAGAGTGTATAAAGTATACAAAGTATACAAATATATATTCTGTTTGCAAGAAGATTCTTTCCAGAAAAACTTGATTTCTCTTCTTCTTTGGGGATGATGAGATCCTCTTCATTTCTCTCTATGGCATACTGGCTTATGAAATCCGAACCATCAGAATATTCGATCGACCACCTCATGCGAGATGGATCTTCCAGTTGGTTCTGAGTGCGCAACTACCTCGCTCGCAACTATATGCGAGACTTCATGAAGATCGGAGATGGAGTCCTCTTCTACCACTCATCGTGCGCTGAAGTCGGAGTCGCAGGGATCGCACGAGTCTGCTCAGAGGCTCATGCCGATGAGACACAGTTCATCCCTTCTGATAAGCACTATGATCCGAAGTCGAAGCGTGAGAAGCCGATATGGATGTGTGTGGATGTCGAGTATATCGAGAAGCTCCCTCGTATTATATCCATTGCAGAGCTTCGAAGTACTCCCTGGCTCGAAGGGATGAAGATCCTCGAGAAGTGAAATCGTCTCTCTATCACGCCCATGACAGAGGAAGAGTATGATATCATCGTGAATCTTCCTCTATAAAAAATGACCTGATTTCAGGTCATTTTTTAGATGGAAGAAGTATTATTTCTTTGGTTCTTCTTTTTGAGTCTCTTCTCTCGTCTTTGGCTTTCTTCGAAGGACAAACCAAGCGATCAGGGGGAAGAGGACGATCACCATGATATACTCTATCATACTACCATTCCCAGAGCTACTCGATGATCCGAATGAGAGTGCGCTACTCGATGATCCGAGCTTGAGTCCATCAGCATATCCTCAGTTATTGAAGGTTACAGATTTTGAAGCTGAGAGATTCATACTCTCTGGACCCATCATACGATCATCCATCATCATCTCTCTTCTACTCGGTAGAGGAGGAGATTCACTTATGAAGTTCTCATACTTCGTATCGTACTTATCTTCTTGTTCGGAGTATCGCTCGAGACTCTCCTTTTGCCACTCGGTCTCGAGAGCGATCAGACTGACGGATTGATTTATTATATGGGCAGTTTTGGCAATTTCTTCTTGGAAAGTATCTTGAGTTGGATTGAAGTCGAGGAATAATTCTTGACTTTTTAGGATAGTATTATTTATTCATATTATTTTATATTGTACAACATTCTTAGGATAATATTCTTGAATAGTGATGAGACTTCATGTATATTCTTGTATTCGTTTGATTCGGTATTCCCCGAACTCAGAGGGAGATTTAAAATTCAAGTATTTTCCATTATCGAGGACTTCATAATTATTCGTTTTCAGGCGTATGACTATAGGACGAGTTCATTCGATGATACTTCCTTTTATGAGGTATTGGAGTATCGGATTATCGAGTCATCCAGAAAAAATTGTACCATTGAGTATTGTTTCCGAGTCGATATGTTCTATGAGACTATCCTCTCCGAATACTCTTTTAGTATCTTCATATCCCTGAAGTGCTTGAAGAGAAGAGAGAGACGATCCGGTATAGTTTTCACATTTCTCGACGGTTTTCTTTGTCGCAAAGAGAGTCTTGACGGCTTCAGAGATCTCTCATTTCTCATCTATGATGAGCATTGATCCATCGGTTGCGAGGATGGCTTTCGTGATTTCTGTCTTGAGTGAGCGGACTTTCTCCCCGACTTGGATGAGAGAGATCCTATTGGATTTGAGCTTCTTGTAGTCGATAGATTTGATCTCAGCATTGACTCTCTCATACGACTCATCATCCGTGACGATGACGATATTGGCATTGGATATACTATTTTGCTCGATATAGTCGATGATCTTCGACATATCGGTCGTCCCCCAGAAGTCGAGGTTACCGAGATTATAGCCACTTGGATAGATCGAAGAGTTATAGGTGAAGATATCGAGTGATACTCCAGTATCCTTCCAGGCATCTATGAGTGATTGGTAGCGTGATTCTATTCACTTCTTTTGCCCGACGCTTTTCGAGATATCGAGAAATACGATATTCTTCGTGAGTTTTTTCTCTGAAGTTCCAAGTTTCGACATATCGATATTTGGGTAGGTATTCACACTACAGTACATATCATATGTTTTCGTATGAGGAGTATCTATTTTTTGTATCTTCCCATCCGTGAGAAGATTCATATCATTACCGCTTTTTGAGTCTTGTGTCAGAGCTTTATCTCCTTCGGTGACACGGGTGAGGATCTCAGATTTATCTGTGAGATGGAGATTGAGTATATCGGTCTTCGGTATGAGTGTGAGGGTATCATCGTTTCCAAGAGGCGAGACGTAGCTATACTGGACTCTCTGTCGACCTTGTGTTTTGGGGTCATTCATAGAGAGGACAGGGAATACTCGGAGTCTATATGAGACTGGTCCAGTCTGTTCGAGGAGTGCAGGATCAGTATTGCGGCGGAGGGAGTCTGCATATACTTTTGCGGCAGCACCACGAGGAGCGATAGCACCTGTATATTCGAGATTGAGTCCGAGCCGGAGATCAGTCATCACGGACTCTGTATTTGGGAGGATGATACTATATACGACTTCTTGATTAGTCATCGATGTATTCTGGAATTCGTAGGTGATTGTCGTCTTCACTGCACCGATATCTCTGAGTATCTCGGTATCATGTTTTGCGAAGTTCAGATTCACTTTCGCATTCTCTCCGCGAGCTATCTGGGTCGTTGCATTCGAGTTTCGAGCTTTATATTTATCAGCATCGACCGATTCATCGATCGCACTTTCTATCGATGTATCATAGAGTTTTGCATAGAGCTCTGCATATCCATATCATCTTCTCTCTTGGTATTGTTCTTTGAGTGCCCATTGAAGCAGTGTGACATCCGCAGCTTTTTGGAGTCAGACTTTTCCTTCACCTTCCTTTTGGAGGATCGAATATGCTGTCTGGATACGATTCTCTATGAAGAGTGTCTTCCAGTTCGGAGAGAGCCATATGATGAGAAAAATAAATGCCAGAGCGACTCCTCCTCTGAGGATATTTCTCCAGCTTGTTAGAGAGACTTCGCTCACTTCCATCCAAGCATAAGTGAGGATGAACCATATCGCGAGACCGTAGCCACAGAGAGAGAAGAATGATACGATGATGATCTCACCGAGATCACTGTAGCGTAGACTATCGAATACTTCTCCGAGAAAAAAGAGTGGAAGAAATATCGCAAGTCAGATAAGGAAAGCGACGATATATGTTTTATAGAGATCGAAAGATCGAGAGAGAAGAGGGAGGGATCTCCCCGTGAGCTCACCTGAGAATAGTATGAATGGAGAGAGTGCATAGAGTCCTCCGAAGAGATAGAGATACCACCTCATCGTACTTGGACTAGATGCATGCAGATATATAAGAAGGATCCCGACAGTAAGGGGAAGTACACTATTCATGATGATACGTACTATGGAGAAATCCTTGGTCGTTAATTTTTTATATATTCCATAAATATAACTCCCGATGATAGCAAAGAGGAGGAAGATCGTGAGAGAGAAGAAGAAGAGATTCGAGGTGATACGCTCATCGAAATTGAACATATCCGAAGATCCTGTATAGTCGTACATATACGAATAGCTTCTTCGGAAGATCGTCTCTTTCAGTATCAGCTGTATGGCTGATATACTCATGAGGATGAATGCAAAAGAGAAAGAATAGTCAAACCATTTTTTGGGCTTTTCGCTTCATTCGATCCACTGGAGAAAGGTTATAAGTTTCGCTATCATAGAAAAAAAAAGATATACGCATTATCTATGACAATATTCTATATCTTTTGTGACAATTTTGCAAAGATCACCCTATTTTTTCTGAAATACGATGAAATTATGTTCTCATACTTGTACCTGTGCATTCACGGCTATATAGGCTTGGCCATCTTCTGATATCCACTTCTTATGGGCTGGACGGACAGAAAGTTCGAGTCCATAATTCTTTCTGAAAAAATCTTGCACATGTTTGCGCGTATCACGAGTGAGTGATGGAGGAAGGAGGAATGGTAGGTATGAGGTATGAGGTATGAGAGATACGTGAGGAAGAAATTGTTCCTTCATCTCATAACTTATCGTTCATACCTCATCACTATAATAGATCTTATGATCTTTATGGAGGATGACTATGACCGTCGCGTCGGGAGTCGGGAAGCTCTGTGATTTTTTCGTCTCTCGGGGTTCGAGAGATCCCTTGGTCTCATAGAATAAGCCAGTCTTGATGGGGTAGCTCATCCAGTCGATCACATCAGGATTTTTCATATCTACTGTTGCTGCGAAGTCCATGAGAGCATTATTGATCGCTCTGACTACTCATTCTTTATCGGTTATAGATCAATAAGAATTGATAAAATCCCGGAAGTGTTCTTCGATTTCATTTTTTTCAGTCTCGGTCAGTCGATCGAGTCTCGATCCATGATAGTATCTCGCGAATACTTTCTCGAGATTCGTATCCCAGGCGAGATAGGGTTTGCCATAGGCGAAGGCGAGGATCGCAGAGCTCGTATATCATCATACTCATGGGAGTTTCTGAAGGAGAGACTTCTCTTCTGGGAATACTCAGACGTATTCACTCGATATGATCCGAGCGGTTGCGAGAAGGTTGCGAGCACGAGAGTAGTAGCCCATACCCTGATAGTAGGGGAAGAACTCTTCGTAGCTTGCCTCTGCGAGATCATGGACACATGGATAGGCTTCGAGTATGCGAGTGAAGTATCCACGTACTCGCTCCACTTGTGTCTGCTGGAGGAATATCTCAGAGAGCCAGATTCGATATGCTCTGATATCACTTTCCATACTATATTCTCGCCATTCGAGGTCATGTCGACCATGTTCTCTATACCACTCGAGAAGAGATGACCAAGGAAATATGAGAAAAGCATCTTTCATATCATGAATATAGTGAAAACCTCTTTTTTCGCAAAGAGATCTGATAGAAATAGTATCAAAAATGACTACAAAACACTGTATTTTGTGTTGCAAAGACCTATCGAACTACTATAATATGGAGTATATCATTTTTTCTTTATGAATACTTTCTCTCGTGTCCTTGTGACATTCCTGGCACTCGTCTCTGTCGGGGGGCTTGGATACTACGCATATACTCTTTCGAGTCGTACTCTTACCCTTCCATTCTCTGGATCAGAGTCACAGTATGGAGATACTCTTTCTCTCGTCGTCTCTCCTCCTTCGCTGCGCCTAGGTGCGAGTTCGGATGTGCTCATCGATCCTCTAGCAGTCAAGTCCTCATTGACGAAGGGGGGAGTAGCACTCATGGATGATACACTTTCATGAGATTATAGCGTTGAATTAGGTCCAGCATTCGTGCGTATCCGTGATATATCTCCAGAGAAGACTGATACAGCTGCCCTCATACTTTCGGCTGACCTCTATAATGAGAAAAAAACGACCTCATATCGTCTCTCCAAAGATATCGTCCTCCACCCTCTAGATGCTCCAAAGAGTCTGTCATTTGATCCAGAAGGGGATCCACGAGATCAGAAGTATAATATCACTCTCTATGGCCTTGGCGACTATACCCCAAATGAGATACGATACTATGTCCACTATGAGCCCTCTGCTGACTGTGATATAGCTTCTTGGGGATCCCCAAGTCCATATCAGCCGTATTATCCGACTTATAAGGGAATGCCGACGGTCTCAGGTGAGAATGGTTCATCACTGCCTCTTCCTGCATCACCTTGGATATATAAGGAGATTCAGCCTATTATCACTACTCCAGCATCCAAAGATTGACAAAAGTGGATCAGTCAGATCCAGCTTCCTTATGATCTTTCACAGTCTCGAGTCTGCATCGTCGCTTGAGTCGCCTGAGAATATCGTGTCCTGGATAACCGTATGAATGATCCATTCACACTCACGGGATGAATCTTCCAAGCCCTCTCACCAGAGTATGATATGAAGAGTCAGGTAGAGATTCGATTTTCCTATGATATATATAGTGACATCGGGACACTCTATAGTCCTGAGTATATCAGCCATAGAAAAGATGCGAAGATCGCTTTCCTAAAAGCCCTCAACATCACACCTGCCATCAATATAGCTCCAGAAGATCTCATGTTGACCCCTGAGAGAGCCATACTCACGCTTCCGATGAAGGAGTGAGAGAAGTATACTTTCTCACTTCGAGATATCACGGATATCTATGGTCGGAAAGGATCATTTGAATATAGTACCACGCTTAAGAGTGAGCCATTTCTCTCACTCAAACTTGCTGATCATAAGCAGATATACACCCCAAGCGAGACAATACAAGCGAAGCTCTATACACTCCTTCCTCCCAAAAATACCTATCCACTTAAACTCTGCCGAGTCAATCTTGAGGTCTATGCTCGACTGGAACGTATGCTCTCTGAGACGAGTCGTCTCGATAATACGACCATACCGAAGCTCCTCTCATCGAAGGAGGTATCAGATTGTCGAGAGAAAGATATCGTCCTCGCATCATGAGGCTATGTATCACCATTTACGATCAATGACTTCCTTCCTACAGATGCTAAAAAAACTGGACTGTATGTGCTCTCTTTTGCAAAAAGTGAAGATACAGAGAAGTTCCAGAATTTTATCGCGCCGATTATATTCTCTATAGTCGATACGCATATCACTCTGAAAGTCGATGCGAGTGGAAAGATGATGATACTTGTGACGGATATGGCTACAGGGAAGCCAGTCGCAGACCAAGAGATCAAACTGTTACGCAATATCTCTCGTACACATACAGAAAAATGGGACCCGAATACAGGAAGGACAGATAAGATATATCTCCCTCTTACGACTGACTCATTTGCTACAGGTATTATCATCGGTCGTACTGATGCACAATGATATGTCGATACCAAAATCGATACTCTGCCAGGTATCGATGGTTATGATTCGAGTCCATATGGCCTTTCATTCGAGAGCTGGTGGGACTATGAAGGACGATATGATAGCTTTCTCGTAGAGTCACGCTCTTCTGATCGTCTCTGATATCTCGTGAGCACCTGGAATGATGGAATCACGGGATATAACTTCGGAATCAAAGATTCTGACTATTCTTGGAGCAGTCGTCCAGAGTTTACGAGCTATCTCCATACGGATAGGCGACTCTATCTTCCTGGAGAAAAAGTCTATATCCACGCTATACTCAGAAAAAATAGTGCATCACTCCTTATTCCTGAAGATGATATATTCGATATAGTGATCAATGATCCCCTTGGGCGAGAAGTGAAACGTGCTACGCTTAAACCCAATGAATTTGGATCGATATCTCTCGAATATGATATCCCAAAAGAGTGAGCTCTCGGTTCCTATAACTTCACTGTCGTATCGAATAACTCTCTCGAATATATCGAGAATGGGTGATCAAACTTCCAGGTTGAAGTATTTAAGAATCCTACATTTACAGCAAGTGTGGACCTAAAGAGTCCAGACCTCGAAAATGATACAATAAAAGATCTCAGGAAAACGAGTAATACGGATCCGTATAATCCTTGGTATACTGATATCTATAAAGGGAATTTCACGATCGAAGGGATCGTAAAGGCAAAATACTATAATGGTTCCCTCATAAAAAATACTCCATTTACCTATCGAGTATATAGAAGTGACTATTACCCTTCTGATTATTGGGGAGAATGTTTTTGGGGATGTTATTATGAGCCACCTCTCGAACAGTATACCGATGGAAGCGGATCGATCGATAGTGAAGGGTATGGCATAGTCAGGATACCAGTAGAGTTCACATCGTACTATAGTGACTATAAGTATACCGTCGAAGTCACGATACGTGATGCCCTCACAGGAGAGGAAGTCACGACACCAGCTTCACTCATCGTGAAGCTTCCGGAAGTATATAAATCTTTCTCTCCGGATAATCCTCTCGGTTTCACTCCGAAAAAGAAGATCCTTGCTCCTGGTGAAGGCCTGAGTGGAGAAGTGAAGCCAATGTATGGAAAGTGGGATACGAGTCTCATCGGGAAGTATCGCTATGAGATCAGAGAGCGAGAGTATAGCGAAGCCCTTATCGATGATATCCGAGCAGGGACTATGCGTATCACTACTCCTATAGATCATGTCGTCGCGAGTGGAAGTATCACGAAGAGAGATATTTCTGAGAAGATGATCGGGATGAAATCATGAGAGTATCATCTTCGTATCATCCCAGTGACTGCCTGAGAAAATCCTCCAGAATCGAGTATCTCCGATACAATTTTCTATATATCATGAGATTTCTCGACACTTCGAGACAGCACCCTGAGAGTCGTACCAGAGCATACCATCTATAAAGCGTGAGAGACGGCTCGCGTCATGATTCAGGTACCATTTACTGGATCGTATCTGCTTATCACGAAAGAAAAGTGAGGAGTCATCGATCGAGAGTATACGTATCTCACAGGGAATACACTCATCAGAGAGTATGCTATCGATGATACTATGCGACCAAATGCCTATATCGGTGTCGTAGCACTTAAGCCTGGACAAAAAAACCAAAAAGCTCGTACCTATGCTGTAGGGTATGGTGAGATTGTGACAGATATCGCTGATAAAAAAGGGATACTCACGATCACTCCTGATAAGACGACCTATAAGAATCGAGAAGCTGTGAGTGTCGATGTCACACTGACCGACCGATCAGGAAATCCTCTCCAAGGGGAAGTCACGGTCATGGTCGTCGATGAGAGTCTGATACGACTCCTGGGAAATATCGATCTCGATATTATCCCGAAGTTCTATCAGAAGTATCCCTTTACCGTGAAGACAGCACTCTCTGCTATCGGTATAGAACGAGATAGATTCCTCTCACGAAAGTGATCGAATGGAGGATGAGGGAATAAGTGAGGAGAGTGAGCTCAGATCTCTTCTCGTACACTCTTCCAGAATACTGCATACTATAATCCGAGTCTCCGTACAGATCTTTCTGGAAAAGCGAAGATCGTCTTTCCGCTCCCAGATAATATCACAGACTATCGTATCATCATGGTCGCTGGTACTCGTGATTCGAAGTTTGCAGTTGCAGAGAAGACGATAGAAGTTCGTAAAGACTATATCCTTGAAGTCGCAGCACCGACGATCCTCAGATCAGGAGATACATTTACTCTTACGGCTTCAGCCTTTAATAATACGAAGCGCATCACTCCTGTAGATATCGTCCTGACGATGGGAACCGGTGCGACGAAGATCGAGAAAAAATGATCACTTACACTTGATGTTCTCGATCGGAAGGCGATAGATTTCTCTCTCGAAGTCCCTTCTTCATGGAGAGATAATGTCTCCTATACTCTTGAGCTTCGTGAGAAAGACAAAGTCCTCGATAGTATCACCCACTCTATCAAGCTCCCCGCCCTTCCTATTATTACACAGAAAATCCACTCAATAGATGTATTCTCAGGGACGACATTTACCTATAATGTCCCGAAGTCTTCTCTTTCTGATGTTGATATGAGTCTCTCTACCGTCGATATCACCGTGTCTTCGACCTATGCGACACAGATTGCTCAGGGTATTGCTTCACTGCTTCAGTATCCTTATGGCTGTATCGAGCAGACGATATCTTCGACCCTTCCGAATCGTATAGCTCTCTCTCTTGCTGATATACTGAAGCTTCCACTCGATATGTCTCGAGCACAAGAATATACGAAAAAGTGACTCCAAAAAATATTGCGAATGCAACACTTTAGCGGCGGATGGATCTACTGGGAAGGTGCAGATGAGCCCAATGCTCATATCACCCCATATGTCCTGCGCTCTCTTCTGAAGTTCCAAGAACTCGGTGAGGATATATCACAAGATGTATTTACCAATGGTCTCAATTATATCATAAATAACGAATCAGAATATACGAATAATCCTGATGATCTTGCTGAGGCGACATGGACGCTCGCACTATTTAAAGATACCCATGCTCTCATGTGGTGGAGTCATATCGATGTAGCTCGTCTCTCTCGTCATGGATATCTCGCCTATGCATATGCAGCCCAAAAACTCGGAAAATATACTCCAGATATAGAAAAAAAAGTGATAGCATCACTCTGACAATCAGATGAATCATGGTATTGGAGTCACTATGCCGATAGAGCACTTTTCGCGCAGCTTCTTCTCGACCGACAAGAGAGTGCCAAAGCAATCAATCTCATAGACCCACTCATTCGAGATCTCGATCTGACTTCATACTATGTATCGACCCAAGAGAAGATCCAGACACTTCTCGCACTCATCACTCTCTCGAAGACCCAATCGAAGATCACTTCCGCTCTCAATATTGCTCTGAGGTCAGAGAAGCTCATCGCAGATATTCCTCTTACACAAGAGAAGTCGACGAACTCTATCGTCTCAAGTCGTGAGAAGATCGGAGTATCCTATACACTCAAGCGTGATAACACGAAAATACCTCTCTATATCACGACGACACTCTCTGATCGTCCAAAAAATATTACGAGTATGAGTCCGTACGCTACATGAGGTATCAGTATCAGTCGAAGATTTGAGCTCATCGATGAGTCAAAAGGAACTGATGAGAAATGAGAATTCATTGTACGGTCACCAGTCTCTGATCTCATATTTCAGAAGGGGAGACTCTATAAAGTCACCCTGAAGGCAGGTATCCCATCAGGTTCTACACGTAATCTCTCTCTTGAAGACTTCTTCCCAGGAGGTTGGAGACCGATAAATGGAATATTCAAGACTGAGAAAAATCTTGTACAGGATACAAGTACTTCATGGTGGAACTATATAGAGTCACGTGAAGATAGGCTTCTCGCACACCGTGAATACCTCTATAGTGATGATCGAACCCTCGAGTATTCATATTATATACGTCCAGAATCTCTCTGAGAATACCTCTTACCACCAGCTACAGCCTATCTTATGTATCGGCCTGAGATCCATGCATATACAGAATATAAGCGTGTAAAGGTAGTAAAGTAATTCTTCGTTTTTAAGTATCTTCTGATCACTGAAATGGCATTCCGTTCAAAAAATACAAGTATTATTTCTTCACTCCATTTGATCTATGAGACTTATAGTCTCTTAATTCTTCATTCCGCTCGAAAATTCGTGCAAGCTCTATTTTCTCACTCCATTCGAATTATGAAATGTCCAAAATGTAAAAATCTCGATACGAAAGTCATAGACTCTCGGAGTACCGAAGATGGTAAGGCGATACGACGTCGCCGTGAGTGTGAGAAGTGTGGGGCGAGATTCACGAGCTTCGAGCGTCTCGAATTCGTATCATTCCTCGTGACGAAATCATCAGGTGAGAGTGAGCCGTACGATCGTACGAAAGTCGGAAATTCTATGATGAAGGCTCTCACGAAGCGAAGCGTGAATCCAGATAAGCTCGAAGATATCATCAATACTCTCGAAAATGAATGGGCACAAAATAAACAAGGTATCACCTCAAAGCGTATAGGGAAGGATATCCTTCGTAAGCTTCGAGATCTCGACGAAGTAGCATTTCTTCGATATGCTTCGATCTACCATAATCATGAGAGTGTGAAGGGATTTGTGAAATTCATAGAAGATGAACTCGGATAATTCTTCATGAAATCACCCACTTCATCTGTGATCACTCTCGTCCCACTCGGGACGACATTTCTCCATGGGTCGCTCATCTCTCATGAGCTTATGGAGCTCCTCGGAGAGGCGAAGATACAGGCAGAGAAAGTACTCATCCTCTATAATCGTCGTGGATCAGGTCGAGCATGGATCTGTCAGGACTGTGGACACTTTCCTACGTGTCCACAGTGTGATATCGCTCTCGCATATCATACAAGTCCGAAGAAGCAGCTTATCTGTCATCAGTGCAGCTATACCACCTATGTTCCTGCTGATTGCTTAAAGTGTCATGGTCAGAGATTCCAGCCAGTCGGTATCGGTATACAGAAGGTATCAGATGATCTCTACTCACTCCTTCCTGATTCAAGTATTCTCCGTATCGATTCCGATGCTGGCATAGAGAAGTCTAAGATTACCGCTCATATAAGAGATATTGATATCGTTATCGGTACGCATACCCACCTTTCGCTCCTTCATCATGATGGGATTACTCATGTCGTGTTTCTTCTGTTTGAGTCAGATCTCACACTCCCCGACTATCGTATGGAAGAAGAAGTATATCATACTCTCGAATATGTAAAGAAATCAGGAAAAAACCTCTTCATCCAGACCTATACTCCCGAACACCCGCTCCTTTCTCTTATTATAGAGGGGAATTATCGTGATTTTCTTCGTGAGATGAGCCATGAGAGGGAGGTGTTTCATTATCCGCCGTATCATCAGTTTGCACTGATCCGTATCCGAGATCATCAGAAGGAGAAAGTCCAAGATATCATGGCAAAGCTCATCAATAAAATCTCCCAAATAGAGGGAGATGATATATTCATCGCATCAGATCGAGATATCTGGGAGCGATATGCGGGTGAGTGGGTCCAGAAGATCATATTGAAGTGAAAGAATCTTGGACCACTTCTCGCGAATCTCGAAGTAGAAATTGTGCGCAATCGTGCTGTGACACTTGAGTGGAGATAGATACTAGAGGATTATCTCATCCTTTTTGGATATACTCCATATGAGAGCTCCGATGATTACAATACCGAAGAGCATGAAAAACCCACCGTATCCGAGTACCTCGAGCATGAGTCATCCAAGTACGAGTCCTATGACATTCGCAGCATTTTGGAGTATCTTCATCGGTCCTGCAGAAGCATTCGAGTCGATCTCTTTGAGGTTGAGAGTTTTTGCGTATATATTATTATAAGCATCGAGGAATTGATTTTGTCCGAGAGACATACCGCATGCATATCCGAGACTATTGACGAGAGCAAGTGCAAGAAAGATGATCGTCGTAGTGCTCGAGAATGTCCCTCAAGCGATGAAAGCCATGATACCCATCCCGATCAGCGATACTCCTGAGAGTCCGAGTCCGGTAAATGCGACAGTTTTAATTCCGACTTTTCCAGCGACTTTTCCCGCTACTTCTTGAAGCCCGAGTGCAGGGATGGCTATACAGGCAAGGAGGATATAGCTCCATCCATGTTTTATGTTATCGAGAAAGCTTACGAGAAATGTCGAAGCAAAAGTATCCCAAAAACCAAATATGAGGACTAACGTCATCGTCCAGTAGATGACAATATAGATAGGCATATGGCTCATTATTTGCCATATAGTTTTTGCTGTACGTATTGTTTCTTTGCCGAAGTCTTTCCAATCGATCTTACTTGTTTCTTTTTGTTTCGGTTTGAGAAATATATATTTTGCTGTGGATATTACACTTTCGAGATCTACTGCGGATATTTTCTCTGTGATATATTCTTTTACATTTTCGGCATTCATTTTTCGTATACCTACCGTGAATGAAGTCACATCTGAAATAGTCAAACTTTCGCTCGAATTATCGAAGAATCTGAGTGTAAAAACAAGGAATACTGCAATAACACCACCAAGAAATATGATAGCGATAGTCGGATTCGTCGAGAGGATGAATCCAGATATGACGAGTCCTACGAGTGATCCAAGCCCATAGGTGATATTATTTCGAGCGAGGATCGTCCCATATTCACTCGGATGGGCGTGAGAGAGGATGTAGCCAAATGTCGATATATCATTGATCTCTTTTGTTAGTCCATAACATATTGATGCTACGATGATGAGTACCCAGTTCAGAGCACTACTAAAAAACCACGAAATAATTCAAGAGAATCCGTCAGGAACGATCATTTTGCTGACATCTCATGCTACAGAGAATACACCATAGATAAAGTTGAAAAATATTGCTACCGCAATAAGCTGAGATATGGCAGCAATAATAAAGAGTTTTTTTGTCGAGTAATAACGCTGAAGAATCCCTACAGGAATATCGAGGAGCACTGCTATGAAGTTCGCAATTCCGAGAAATATACCTA
This sequence comes from Candidatus Altimarinota bacterium, assembly GCA_031386685.1. Taxonomy (GTDB): domain Bacteria; phylum Patescibacteriota; class Gracilibacteria; order BD1-5; family UBA2023; genus JAGOMW01. The sequence goes on from JANNCQ010000055.1 coordinate 17,302, forward strand.
CCAAAGCGACACTCTGAAGCTGAAATGTAAAGAAGAACACTACAGAAAAATGGAATACCATCCATACAAATCATTGTAAGGCGTTCGTCATATAGAAATTCTTCAGCCGATATCCATCGAGAGCAGTATTGGTCGATATGATGACGGTGTCATCGGTTATTTCTGATTCTTGGGCATTTGTCTCGGGGAGAGTTCTATTTTCAGGATTTTCCAGAGAGGATCCATCGACGGCAATAGTATCATCCGAAGACGGAGTGGTTTCGAGTTCTGACATAGAAAGAAAAATAAAAATAAAGGCCGTATGTCGGCCTTATACATGCAGGGGTCACTCCTTTATAGATAGAACCTGTGGTATAGGTATTCCCGACCGAGGAATATATCTATGCTATAGTATTCTTCCATTTTTTTCCACTTTCTTTCTCTATAAAGGTATTTTTTTCCTTTACAACTCTAATATCTTTTTTCTAATCAGGTATCTGGGCAATACTTCGTATGAGATTGAGCTTACTTGCCTGATGATACTTATTGACGCTCTCGAGTTCGAGACGAGTTTGTTTTTGTTTTTTGAATTTTTCTAGGAGCATCTCGGCTTCTTGTGCATTTTTGGCGTCTTTGAGAGTATCGATCATCTCTATTGCTTCTTCGAGGAGGGCTCTATTCGCGCCATCTATCTCTTTTCGTACCATCACCATCTCGACGATGTATACATCCCAGTTTTCCAGTATGTGATGCTGTTTCTCATGGTTGAGTGCATCGAAAATCACCGCGATATTATGACGATCTTCGGCTGACAGAGGTGATCTTGCTAAGAGTGTCTGGAGACGGACGTTACCCATGGCGGTGAGTCGTGAAAGGAGTGACAAAAAAGAAACCAATACTATTATTGTATTGGTTTTTAGAGATTTGCAAGAGGATTTGATTAGCCTAGAGCTTCTTCCTTGAAGTACTGTTCATTGGCAGCAATACCTACTGCATAATATCATTGTACAGCATGTGACATTACTCACTCTACGCTTGGTTCGAATTTTGGAAAATTATGCATTTCCAGGAGTTTCATCGACTCTGATCAAAAAACTTCTGTGAGAGCTTCTGTTATAGGAGTCTTCTTGAAGGCTGGGATATTTTCGAAGTTTGTTGGTCAGTTTCTAGTCATGTGTTGATTCTAGCAGTTATTCGTGATAATTGCAAATTTTATACTGATTTTCGTATAAAAAGCAAGTTATTTTTCGATTCAGGGGATTATCGTCGTTTTTTTCTAAAAAGCAAGGAGAAATATGTACTTTTTTCGAATATTATAGCTGATATCGTATAGCTTCGAGCATTGGCTTCAGGTTTTCTGGTATTTCTTTCGGCATTTTGGCATCGACGATCACATACATATCCCCTGTTTTTCCTTCGCTTGTCCGTCATTTTCCAGATATTTTATACTTTGTACCTGGTTTAGTACCGGCTTTGACTTTGAGTGTGAGATTTTTGCCATAGACAGTACGCACAGGGAGGGAAGTATCATAGAGAAATTCGATAAATGGTATCTCAATGGTTTCAGTGACATCGAGATTTGGCTCTATCTCCTCTTTTTTGACCTCTTCTTCGTAGGGATCTCTTCATTTTTGCCCTCGACTTCCCATATTTCCGAAGAGATCTCCGATATCGAACTCGATGCCTCCAGCTTGCCCTCACCTTCATCCGAATCCAGAGAATATATCTTCGTATCCTGTCGACTGGTTCTGTCTTCATGATCATCGTGATGATCCACCGAATGGATCTCTATTCGAACCAAAAGGATTTCCATCTGACCCACCGAATTGATCATACTCTTTCTTTTTTTTCGCATCTCCGACAGTCTGATAGGCTTCATTGATCTCTTTGAATTTTGCCTCTGCTTTTTTATCACCAGCATTTTTATCAGGGTGATACTGCATCGCCTTTTTTTTATAAGCTTTTTTGATCTCTGCATCGGTGGCAGATTTGGTTACACCGAGTATTTCATAGTAGTTTTTAGTCATGAGGATATTTTATCGAAAAAGTACCCCCTGTCAAAATGATGGATCATATGGTGCAAAATTTGCGATTCTCTCTGATATCTATATCATCAGAATCTATGAATAGAAAGATCGAGCATATAGATATCATCCTCAGAAATCTCACTTCTACGTCTGGAGTCTATCAGATGAAAGATAAGACAGGGAAGGTCATCTATGTAGGGAAAAGCGTAAACCTAAAATCACGAGTCTCATCCTATTTCCGAGATACAGGAAGTCTCACTCTCGCCAAAAGACAGATGGTTGATAAGATAGAAGATATCGAGATCCTCCTCTGTCAGACAGAAGTCGAAGCTCTCGTACTTGAGACCAATCTGATCAAACATCTCACCCCCAAATATAACATCCTCATGAAGGATGACAAGAATCTCGCATATATAAAGATCACGAAGAATCCTATCCCGGAGATTTTTCGTACGCGACAAAAACTCAAAGATGGAGGTACCTATTTTGGTCCCTATACTCAGGGCTCAAATGTCTATCAATCAATACGAGAGCTCAAAAAGATATTCAAAGTGAGAAATTGTAAGATGAAATTCGCGAGTAAAGAATCTCGTATAGAAATCACCGATAAAGCAGGAAAGACACCACCATGTATGGACTACTATATATGACTCTGTCCAGCCCCGTGTCTTCTCGAAGAGTCCAAAGTATCAGAACATACTGATAATGTCGAAAGGATGAAGAGATTTCTCCAGTGAGGACAGTCATGACTCCTCGATGAGATGAGGGCCAAAATGCATGATCATGCGAAGAAACTCGAATTCGAAGAAGCTCAGAAGATCAAAATACTCATAGACTCTCTCGGAGTCCTCGCAGAGAAACAGATAGCACGAGATGTCATACCAGGAGACCATGATATATTTGTCGTGTTAGAAAAGTATGAAAAGTATCATATCGGTATTATGCAGATAAGAAACAGCCAGATCATATGAGTATTTCGACACACGATCATCTCACCCATAGAGACACATGAAGAGATGGTATCACAGTTTCTTGCTCGACAGTATATCTGAGATACTACCCTCGAATGATCAGATCTCATAGAGCTGCCAGACTCCCTGATCACTATGGAAGATATCAAAGATCCGATACTTTCTCAATTCCTTCAAGAAAAAAAAATCGAGATAGTGCATCCGACTATCGGTACTCGGAAAGAGCTCCTCGACTTCACTCTCAATCAAGTCAGAGAATACGCATATAAGTCTGAGCTTGCCACTCTCGAGCAAAATACTCTCACGCGGACCCACATGGCCAATGTCCTAGAAAGGCTCTGATATGAAGTACCAAAAAAAGGAGAAATCACCTTCGAGTGCTATGATATATCTCATACACATGGCCAGTTCACGTATGCTTCTCGTGTACTCATAGCAAATGGCAAACCTGATACGAGCAGGTATAAGAAATACAAGATAAAATCTCTCCAAGCAGGTGAGATCGATGATTATGCATCACATAAGGAAGTCATGATGCGTCGAATCATAGAGTGAATCGAATTCGAAAATCTTCCACATCTCATCATCATAGATGGAGGGAAAGGTCAGCTTTCGAGTGCTATATCTTGACTAGATCTTGGTATCAAGAACTCTGAATTTCAGACAGAAAATCTTCCTCTTCCAGATAGAAATAAAACTATCGATAGTCGTCATATTCCGATATGCTCGATCGCAAAGAGAGAGGAAGAGATATTTTTACCCTGAGATCGACAGCCTATACTCTTTGAGAAGGGATCACCTGAGCTCATGGTGCTCCAGAAAGCCCGTGACGAAGCACATAGATTCTCCATCACAGCGAATAAATCAGCACGTATGAAAAGTATGAAAAAGAATATCCTCGAAGAACTCCCAGGTTTCGGTCCTGTGACGCGGAAAAAACTTCTCAAAATTGCAGGAAATCTCGACGAAATCAAAAATCTTTCACTTGATCAACTAGAATCTGTCTGTACGAAAGTGCAGATAGAGACCCTTAAAGATCATGGGATTATCTAGCGTATATCGAGTTCTTTCTTTTTCTTCTCACCCATAAGAATTATATGAAGATCTTCTCCTATTCTCCAGAGAAGCTCATCGAGCTTAAGAGGATTATTACTTTTACTCAGCATTTCTGCATAGTACCTCAGTGCATCTGCAATTATCTTTCTAAAAATAGTTTGAACTTCCAAATTTGCTGATTGTAAAAATCAATCAATTTGATCTATTCTTTCAAAAAATGATGCCCAATCTAATCTGGTCAATAAAACAGAATCAACTCAGTCCTTTGTAAGTATAATATTTTTCTCAATCTCTTACTCTTTCACCTATTCACGAAAGATCCGTTCTCATTTGAACTACTGAAATTCTTTGCATATGAATAAAATTCTATAGAATAGGTAATATATTAGAAATTATAATTATTTTGTCAATATAATGTATATCCTTGCCTTTGAGACATCATGTGATGACACTTCGGTCGCAATCATGCGAGATGATATCTGTATCGCTCTTTCGACGCGGACACAGCTCGAACATAGTGTGACGGGTGGTGTGGTACCAGAAGTCGCTGCACGCAGTCATGCGAATGCTATATTTCCTTGCATCGAAGATGCGCTCAAGCAAGCAGACATTACCTTGAAAGATATAGATATGATCGCCTGTACAGAAAAGCCAGGACTCCTCCCATCCTTACTTACTGGTATGACGGTCGCCAGTACTCTCGCCCTTAGTCTCGATATACCCATACTCTGGATCGATCATATAGAGTCACATATATTCGCGAACTATCTCGAACACTCAGAGGCTGATATCGTATTTCCTGCGGTCGTCCTTACGGTCTCTGGATGACATACGGAGATCTATCACTGGAAGAGTATGAATGAACTCGATCTGATATGACAGACTCGCGATGATGCAGCAGGTGAGGCATTCGATAAGGTATCGAAGATGATGTGACTCTGATTTCCAGGGTGAGCAATCATCTCGAATCATGCCCGATTATATGAAGATTCTTTGCGAGAGAAGTGACAGTCTCACGGAGGGAAGCGACTCTTTCCTGAAGTCCTTCTGGAAAAAGAATCTCTCGACTTCTCATTTTCAGGGATCAAGACAGCCGTAAAAAGGGAGATCGAAACGAGGATAGGGAAATATTCTATTTTATCAGAAGAAGATAGAGGAGAGATCGCATATGAATTTGAAGAAGTCGTCACCACCATCCTCGCGAAAAAACTCATGCGTGCGACTTTCCAGAAAGGTGCTCAAATGATGCTTCTCGCCTGAGGTGTGAGTGCGAACTCCAAGCTCAAATCGAAGATCCAATCTTTAGCAGAAGCACATGGAATTCGATTTCTCTCGCCGACGAAGAATATCTACTCTATGGATAATGCGGCAATGGTAGGGATTCGTGCGTATTTTAGGTCTAAATATTTATAGAATGAGTCACTTCTTTCCAAAACCATGACTCTCACGACAGTCAACCCATTTATATTGATTCGCATCAACTTTTTTATATACTAAAACTACTTTTATTTTAATTATTTTTTATGGTAACGAAAACTCCGACTAGCGCTCTCGTGACTCCATCAGAGAAATCAAATCCCACTCAAGTAGTAGTGATCGTCCTTCTTATAGCATCTCTCCTTCTAAATACCCTGTCTCTCTACTTCCTTCTTGGATACTCATTTGATCTGAAATCTCTCTCTAGAAATGATGGACCAAATCCTGACTCGTCAGTTGGTATAAAGAGAGTCCTCCTCGATCTTGAATATGCTAAGGTTGGAGGGAAGGAGAACTATGATCTCCTCCAGAAGTATACTCAGATGCAGATTAAAGAACAGATACCTTCAATCAAAAAAGCAGTAGATGGAGGAGCTATGCCAGGAGCCCAACAGCCGACACAACCTGCTCAAGGAGCAGCACAATGAACTATCAGTCCCGATGATGTCAAAAAGATCCTCGATGATGCGAGTATAGAATGAGATAAGAATGCTTCTATCATCGCGATCGAATATTCTGATATGGAGTGTCCATTTTGTATGAGACAATATCACGATACGAAACTTTTCCCTACGCTTCTTGCTCAGTATGGAGATAAGGTAGCGGTAGCATTCAAAAATAATCGTGGAGTCAATCATAAGGGAACAGAAGCAAAAGCCCTCGGAACTCTCTGTGCTGGAAAACTCGGAGGTGATGTATCATATCAGAAATTCTATAAGGGTGTGATGGATAGATCGACGAATGAATGAGGTGTCCTCGATGTTGCGAAACTTGGAGAAGTAGCGAAAGCTATAGGAGTAGATGTAGCGAAATGGCAGACATGTCTCGATACAAAAGAAACCCTTTCTCGATTCGCAGCTCAGACGAGCGAAGCTCAGAAGTATAGTCTCGGGGGGACTCCGGGTACATTGATTCTCAATGTAAAAACAGGAAAGTATGCCACGGTCGAAGGTGCATATCCATATGCGACATTTACCGCGAAGATCGATGAACTCATGAAGTAATAATATCTACTTAAGAAAAATCCCTCCTTACTTTGGAGGGATTTTTCTTATCTGAATATAGATATGAAAAAGTAAAGGCTACCCCAGCCTAAAGGCATGGGGCTTGCCCGTTCTCGTATACACGAAGTATCTATTCTCCTTCTAGGAATTATTGTCACTGATCATCAATATATTTCTTTATCATCTCCTCCTGGTGCACTCCTACGGA
>JANNCQ010000056.1:0-15853 GCA_031386685.1 Candidatus Altimarinota bacterium
CCACTTAAAAGAGTGTGAATGGAGATATACCAAAGAAACAGTTGAACTTGAAAAAGAACTCATTAGAATGATTAAAACTTTTTATAAAAAAGCCTAGAAAATCTTAATTTTATTAAAATCTTCTAGGCAAGAGCCTATGCATTTATTATCGGAATCACTTATCTTGAAACTATATCTTTGAATTGATTCGGAATGGGATATTAGTTTATCGGAACTCAGTACTTTCTTTTCTGAATATTTAAATGGAAAGAATAATAAATTTATTGTTTCCTATTTAAACAATTCTCAAAAACCTTTAGATATTATTATTCAAGATAATGGACTCTTATGACTACATAAGGTATTGTATGGAAATCAGGGAATATTTAACTATTCCGAAGATATTTTGGGAATAAAACTCTATTCCTTGTTCTGAATTGCTACTAGTAATCAAAGGTTGGTTGAATTCTTAAGACAAGAAAATCAAGATGCTATAAGAAAGCTAACATTTGTAGTAAATGGTATTTTAGATGATATGATAATTACTAAAAATATTTTCCCTGATTATTTTCTAAAAAATCCATCATTTCTATCTGATTTATACTCTCTATTTAATATATTGCTTACCTTTCACGTACATATTCTACGATCTGATATTTTAGAGGTAAAGATATGATGAGGTGCTGAGGCATGATTTATTACCATAAATTGAAAGACAGATCTAAAATCATTGCGAACATACGATAATGACTTTGATGTAGAAACAATTCATCTAATGTACTATATAGCTAAAAAGAGAGCAATCTATAATCATAAGGAAGTATCAACAATTGATAAAGATATATGATCTTACATATATAAAAAATATGATGATCTAACGACTTTTCATAACTCAATCTCTAAATGAATCACATATCTACTAAATCTCATCTCGAAAGAATTAATTTAGAAAAATATTTGAGCTGTCTTTACAAATTCCAAATTTTCAATAGACTCTTCCATACTGATTTACTCTCTTATTTTTCGACTTATGAAATCTATGATTTCTGAGTCTCGTAAAAATTTGATAGATTCGTTTTGACTACCATTTGTCATAAAAAAGCTCCAGCCAAAACTTCACTCCAATGTGAAGTTTTTTTATCTGTTTAAATAATTTTTTGTTATCAAATAGAAAATAAAAATTCAGAAAGAGTAATCTTTGTAATGAAAATAATTCCTCTGATTTAGAGGAGAAAAATCCCCACGTTCATAAGGTATTTACAGGATCTCTACTTCGAATTCTATTATTGATTTGCCTGAAGATTTTCCAGATACTCCTGAAGAAGTGTCGGATTTTTCTGATTTTGCATGAGTGTTTTGTTGCTTATCTGATTGGTTTTATGAAGGTCTATCAGGGCATGTTGCATAAGCACTTGACCATCCTGACGTCCAATTTCCATAGCAGAGTAGAGATGGCTGATATTTCCATCCATGATAATATTCCGACAAGACTCAGTATTCACGAATACTTCTCTCGCGACAAGATGTCCAGTCTCGTCTTTGTTCGGGAGGATAATCTGACCGATAATACAAGAGAGCACGAGTGCGAGCTGCATACGAATTTGAGATTGCATCGAGGCAGGAAAAGTGTAGATCAATCGATCAAATGCTTGAATCACATCATTGGTATGGAGTGTCGATATGACGAGATGTCCCGTTTCAGCAAGCGTGAGCACAGCAGATATCGTCTCTTGGTCTCGCATTTCTCATACGACGAGGACATCTGGATCTTCGCGCATTGCATCCCTCATTGCCTGATCAAAAGAAATTACATGCTTCCCTACTTGTTTTTGATGGACTAGACTTTTTTTATCTTTGATTATATATTCTATAGGATCTTCTACGATGATAATATGTTTGTGAGCGTTTTCATTGAGGTAGTTAACCATCGCCATGAGGGTCGTCGTCTTACCACTTCCTGTCCCTCCTGTTATGAGAATCAATCCCCTATCCTCATGAAGCATTTTCAGGATATTTGGCTTAAGTCCGACACTCTCTGCAGTAGGGATTTCTTTTTTTATGGTTCGAAGAGCGACACTTATCCCTTCATTATTTTTCGATACGTTCGCTCGGAATCGAGTGCCATCGAGCTCGTAGATAAAGTTGACTCCTGTTGATGTCGCTTCTATCTTTTCCTTATCCAGGAGTGGATTCATAAAATGAACGATCTCAATAATTTCCTCGATATTGAGTCTTCCAAAAGATTCAACCGGTTCTACTCAACCGCTCGTCGTACGTATGTATGGGAAGTGTTCACTTCCGATATGCAGATCACTGATGCGATTTTTGATCACTTCATTGACAAGTTGGAGATATTTATCGATCAATGGATTATTGGACATATGGTCAAGAGATTATAAGCTAATAAGTATACAAAAATTATATCCAAATATCCAAAAAAAATCAAAAAGATACGAGATTTTGATTCATACTCATATTGATAAAGATCATAAAATGATCCTACTATATTTTATTCCGTAAAATATCGAGAGTCTTCTCCCTCTCAGCTGTATCTAAGACCTCTCATATATATTCTTTTTTTTCGATATTCTGAAGTAAAGGAAGTAAAGTATGTTGTTTTTTTATATTTAGTATTTCTCTCGCTGTAAGTGCATCTGGATAAGGCACTCAGCATCATATAGAATTTCGAATAGTCTGAGATATTTTCTCCTCAAAATCGATATCATTTATATCAGGGAGTATGAATTTGGTATCAATAATTCTTGAGGCCTTCATCTCTTTCATACGAAAGAATCAGTATAAAATGAGAGAAGAAAGTCAGGCAATAAAAGCAATACAGAGAAAATACCAACCTCTCATAGGAGAGATAATGTATATAGGATCAACCTGAAAAAGAAGATCTGAAGAAATCATACTTAAAGAGAAAGACCAACAAGATCTGTAAGAAAACTATAAGCTCAAAGAAGGATCAATGCGGCAATAAGCGTATTCATAAATATAGATTTTGCCTTCTTCGTACGTTCCTCATCTCATGCAGAAGTGATGTAATAGTAGGAACCAATAACAAGAAAAAATATCACTATAGGTGCTGCGAAATAGATAGCAAGACCGAGAAACTTATTACCTATAGTGGCAAATTCACCGAAAAAGTCCCCCTTGGCTACGACGCCACTCCATACTTTCACAAATCCGAGAAACATAAGTCCAAGGATACCATATATAATACGATTTTTAGCTTTTTTCTGGATTTCTTCATCCCCTCACGAAAGGATGAGTCGGAAAAATCACCAAGTAAACATAATAATAGCAACTCCAAAGATAAATATCTCAAAAAATCATATAATCATCGGAACAAATCCTCAAGTTCCATTGAGGCTCCCGACATCCCATAGATCTCCTATGAGATCGGTTCAGACGACTGTCCCAGATTTATTGGGTGAGCTCCCAAGCGAGCCGAAAAATATCGTATATACAAGTCAGGGGATATTCAAGAAGAGAAAGCCAATAAATGCATAGGTAATCTGATTTTTTTGTGATTTGATGCGATCCTCCGTCTCTGAGAATACGATCATATAGACTCCTATGAGGACAAGATAGATAAGAGCAAATCCAGATATTACAAGCCTCGCTGCAGTGAGGATCCTGAGTCCGAGATCTCTCGAGACATCGAATAAATTAGAATTTGCTGGCGTATTCACTTGTATAGAGACATTTTGGATATCTCCGCCCATCCCACCGAGTATCCCCGCATTTGCAAAAGAGAGACAAGTAGTCACTCAAAGAGTCAATAGGATGGCAGTGAGAATACGAGAATTCATAAATGTGATGTTATAGAGAATTATACGAATATCAATACTGAAATACTTATGCCATGTCGAGTTCTTTTTGGAAAGTCTCGATGACCGTTTTTATATGATTTTTTTCACCATCCATATCTCGCACTTCCTGCTCGAGTGCTTGCATCTCTCACTGAAGGGCTCGTATGCGAGTATCATATTCGATTCGTATTTCAGATATTCGCATACGACACATATCGATTTGTTGCATCTTGTGTGCTTTTTGGCTCTCATCTCCGAATTCCATAGATTCAAGTTCGCCGAGAAACTGTGAGAGCTTTGATTTGAGTTTACTTGAACTTGAAATATGCATCCTTCCTGATTCTGTAAGATTTGAGCTTCCTAGGCCTACTGGATGAGCAAGTGATGGATACTCTGATCAACCAAGAGAACTGTCAGTATGAGAAGGTATTACTCATGCTGATTTTGTGCTCTCCATTCACAGAGGTACCCCTCATGCTCATGATCCTTCTCAAAGAATAGAAGTATTAGCAGTCTTCGTATCTTCGTAAAGGGAGGGAAATACAGATGATACACTCGGTGCTAGAGAAGCTCATTCACCATGAGAAACTACAGATTCTGAGGGGGCTTCGTTTTGTTTTTCAGCATTTGGGGCTGGAGTATTGAGGAGTGAAAATAGCGTATTATTTGAAGATAGATCTTCGGTACTCTTTTCTGAAGTTATTGGAGAGATACCTGCGGAAATGACTGGGGGGGCAATCACTGTATTTTGTGGGTCTACATGGGGAGCATCTACTGAATTTGATAAGTCTGGAGCGATATTTTCAGTACTCGATATAGTGATTGTACCGAGAGCAAGAGCTCCTCACTGAGAGACTCCAGGGTTCATCATAGGATCAGATATTCCTGGTATATCTCACCCAATATCAAAACTCATATCTCAACCAATATCAAATGATACGGCAGGATCGGGATTAGATACTAGAGGAATATTTGGGCTATATCATATTTCAAGAGCAATATCCTTCGGTGGTTCTGGGTGAAGAGTACGATTAGCATCGACTTCTTCTTTTGATTTTGATGGGAAAAGATCAACGAGCGATCCATCTTTTTTTTCATCATCTTTTTTCGATCCAGAAGTTCCATCATCACCCTTGCCGCCAGTTGCCATATCGCCAGGTTTTGGAGCATCAAATGTTGGATCTACGATATTCTGGACTATATCTTTAGAATGATCGATTCCGTCATTTATAGTTACTGGTGTATTCGCATCGAGAAAGAGATTGTCAAAAAGTCACATAAGGTGAAGGCTGAAATGTTTTTATTTAGAGCATGGTAGCATATTATATATTGATTTGCAAAAAAAATTGGTCTATTTATACTCTATAGAGAGCATATTCCCTCATTTTAACTTGCACATTATGTACTATATTGTATCATTCTTGATTAGTTCTGGTGCTATATTTTTTATAGCAAATTCTGGATATATATCTGGTATTTCACTCCAAAATGGCTATGTAAGTGCCCTTATTTTTGCTGTGGTCCTTGCCGTGGTGAATCTTTTCCTTGGGACAGTACTTCGCATAGTGAGTTTTCCATTACGACTTATCACACTCTGACTCTTCTCATTTGTGATATCATTCATCATTGTATATGTGACGGATCAGCTCGTCCCGACCGTGACTATCACTTGATGGATACCGATTCTCGCGATCGCTCTCGTGACTACTATGATATCTTTTTTTATGAAGCTTTTTAAATAACTCTTATGTCCACTTTTGATCACGTTATAGATAAAAAGGAATCTAAAATCATCAATCTCATACTCTCCGGTCTTTCTATTTTTCGATGGAATACCTTTCCTCGGGTTCAAGGTATCACTGCACTCGATCATCTCGGATTCATATGCCATATATCTCTCCTTATCGCCCATCTGGAAGGAGAAAAGGCATGAGAAAAATATGATATTGGACTTCTTCTGAAGAAGATCCTCTTCTCAGGATTTTTTACATTTTTTTATTCAGATATCAGTGCAGAAGTGAAGGATCGTATCAGGGAAAAATCACCAGAACTCTATAATAAACTCGAGGTTGATGTCGAAAAAAAACTGCTTTCACTTCATCTTTCGAAGCGAGTACAAGATGATATCTTGCTTATACGTAAGAAAACAAAAGAAGATGATATCATCGGATTTGCGAAAATATGGGCTTCTTATTACGAGATCCAGCATAATGCTGCTATATATCCGCACGCATATGAGAAACTTCTCGAAGATCTGAAGAAACGTTCTGAAAAAAAGGAATTCTTTCCATTTTTTGCATATCTGAGCTTCGATACAAGTCACCAGAATAATCTCGAAAGCTATCTCCTCATCATCCATAGGCTTGCTTCAAGCTTCAGATGGAATAGATCCACACGGAAATATCCCATATCAGTACTTTCTCATACATTTTTTATCGCTTTTCTCACCTATCTCGTATCCTCAGACAAGTGAATTCCTGAAGATGAGCAGACTGATATGATCATGACAGCGCTCTTTCACGATATTCCAGAAGCGATCACTGGAGATATCATCACACCCACGAAGAAAGCCATACCTTGACTCGATATGGTTATAGAAGAAGTGGAGCGAGATATGATCTATGAATACATCATATCGTATATTAGAGATTATAAATTTTCGGATATATATGCTCGAAAAATGCTCTCACCTTGGCTCGAATCTCATGGTGATATCGTGAAGTATGCAGATATACTCTCTGCTCTTCATGAGGCACATATAGAAGCACCATTTAGTCAATATTTTCAGAAGGTCTATGAAGAACTCTCAGAAAAGATCAAAACATTTGAAAAATAATCTTTATTCTGATAGTCTCGAGATATGAAACAAGTATCTAACTCGAATACATGAGGCATCTCCATAGCAGAAAATCATCACTCAAGTACTTTTTTGCAAGGCTTTGAAGGAAATCCTTTTGCGAGAATCAGATGCAGAAGCTTTATGAGGTTATGTACGTGAGTATGTGCAAATTGTAAGAAAGAGCGGGATGAATTTAGGTTCTCTCGCCTTATATACTGGCAACAATATCTTGAAATGGAGAAAGTAAGATCATGAGGAGACCCCAATATCCTACAAAATCCTCTCACCCCAGAGCAGATGCTCGAAGCCGAAATAGTCATCATATGAGTACAAAAAGAAGCACGATTTGCAAACGAGTACCAGCCTCATCTTATACAAGAAGCTATCCAACAAAGAACAAGTGCTACTCTCCAGTAATCCTTTCGAGGATGTCTTTTTTCTCACTTTCCGTCATCCGGCGGAGCTCACCATCTCATAAATCTCAGAGATTCATACTCTCGATGCGGATACGCTTGAGTTTTTTCACATCATAGTCGACTGCTTCTATCATACGACGGATTTGTCGATTTTTTCACTCTTTAATAGTTATAGAAAATTTCGATGATGAGAGTCTTGTGATCACACAGGGTTTGGTCGTATATTTCTTCGTTATTGCAGTATCCTTACCTTCTATCCGACGGACGATACGAGATCTCGATCCATTATCCTTGAGTTCAATCTTCACTCCCCTTCGCATTTTTTCGAGTGCCGCGTCTTCGATCTTTCCATAGACTTCGACGATATACTCCTTCTCATGTTCATATCGTGGATGCATGAGATAGTTTGAGAGTCGTCCATCATTGGTAAGGATTATGAGTCCTGTAGTTTCCTTATCGAGTCGACCTATCGGGAATACTCTCTCGGGTATATCGACGATATCCATGATCCCCTTTTCATCATCTTTTCATGAGAGACAAGTCGTGACGACTCAGCGAGGTTTATTGAAGATATAGTATACAAGATTTTCTTGATCTTCGATGATCTGATCATCGACTTTCACGATATCTATCTCTGGATCGATGACTTGTCCGATATGAGCGACGATCTCATTGACCGTGACGAGTCACTTCTCAATATATTCTTCTGCTTTCCGACGGGAGCAGACTCAGGCATGTGCGAGGTATTTTTGGAGTTTCATAGATGATTATTGGCGAGATGATTTTTTATGGAAATACTGAAAATATACTATATACAGGCAGGTTAGTGCATCCGCAAAAAATAAGTATATCCAGAATAGTGTATTTTCAAAACTATGATTATCTATAGCAAGAACGAGAAAACAAAAGAATGTGGCTGAACCACCCCACATGATCGCTGTCTCAGTTTCTGGTTGATAAAATACTTTCTTAAGAGTAGGCAAAAGAGCGAGTGTATCTATAACAATAGTAGCTATTACTGCTTCAAGCGGTCAAAGAAATATGAATACTCCTATACAAGAAAGTGCTCAAATAAAGCATATATAATCAAAGTAGGATATTTTTTGAATCTTGTGGAAATATATTGTTCAGAAGTAAATATATACTAAAAAAATAATCAGCTCTAAAACTATAGGAATAAGTGCAAACCAGCTATTACTCTGATAAAGAATATAAGTATTTAAAGAAGTAAGTATGAAGAAAATCAAGAATGTGAAAGGATGTGGTATAGTCTTTCACCGCAAAATATCTCTCACATATGGATATGAATAGAGAAAAAGAGCTGTAACAGCTACAATTATATAAATGATGGAATTAATCTGCATAATTACGATAGACTATAATGAAATTCCTATAAATTCAAATAACATCATCCTCACTCTTTTTTTATAACATCAAGGCATACTGTATAAAGATCAGCATATCAATGCTCTTTTGAAAGGGAACGAATTCTATTAATAGCTCGTATATATCGATATTGCACCAATTCTCCGAGCTTGCCACGAGAGAGTTTTTTCTCATACTTCGAGAGAAATCGCAAGATCAAATCTTCAGCGATACCACTCTCATGAATACGCAGACTCGCGACATCGAGGAGACTTGCTTCGAGTGAGAGGAATCTAAGGTTCACTCCGTCTATAGATCATTCGAATGATGCATTATAGAGAATTCGATACATATTTTTAGCTCCTGACTTCTCTCAGGTCTTAAGTGTACGAAAGTGTATCTCATATCATGAGATCTGGAGTCTTTTGTCCGTATCTCGGGTATATACGACGATCCTCTTTGGGATCTCATAGTTGCGCAGATGATACTCCAGAGATTTCTCATGGGCGATGATACCCCCACTTGGACTATAACGACGGCTAAGGAGCGAGATGATCTGCCAGTAAGATGTATCAATATTTTCCTCCTGTTCTCGGTTTCTATCATTTCAAGCGAATGCGATAGCCGAAGACGAGAAATCCTCCTCTCTATTTAGACTAACCCTATAAATCCCTCCTCCTATCGCCTTTATCACTCCCCTATTCTTCACTTGCCCGAGACCATATGGAAATCGCAGTTTCATACCTCAGGCCCTGAGCCACATCTCGAATAAATCTTCACGAGTGAGAATTAATCATCTCTTCTCATACAGTTTTTGAACGAAAATGTCAGAAACAGTATTTGGATTTTCCTTCATACAGACATGATATCTATGCCATATATTTTTGCAAGTTTTTACTATACATTTTTGCTAAAAAAGAACCTATCATAAAATTTTGAGAATTGATCAAAATCCGATAAAATATATTTGTAATTCTCTTCATTATGAATCCTCTCGCTTTCCCTAAACTCGAAAAATATCTAAATGATTTCTCTGGAGTACTCATTTCAGACCAGATAAGTAGTCTATTGAATGAAATCTTTGCTGAACATGAGATCAGTACTACAGAACAAGTTGTAGTGGTCTTAATTCCTCATAGGCAGTGAAATGAACTGCTCGATATAGGGCTCAAAATATTCAATGAAAATGGGATCTGACAGAAAAGTCTCAATAATGGACTCCTCCTTATCGTCGCTACAGAAGAGAAAAAACTCAGAATCATCGTCTGAAAATGACTCGAGCTCAAATATACTGAGATGGTATGTCGCGATATCGTGGAGAATCACCTCCGACCACTCCTAAATGAGGGAAAATATGAAGAAATGATCCGGCTATTTTCGTATATAGTACAAAATCCACTGAGTCCTTCTCCCATAATGAATAAGAATAATCAATTGAAAATAGAGTGATATTGATCATTACTGTGATTTTCTATTCTAGGATCTATACTTTGCCTTTTGATATTTTTTATAAATTGAGTGGAGACTGGTGTTATTATGCTCTCTATTGGGGTAGTTACTTCAATATTCATTTGGAAAAATCTTAAAAAATATCAAAATATATGATACTATTTTCTCTTCGTCTTTCCTGTTTTATTTATCACTGTAGGTATCCTCGCTATACTCAGACCTGGAGTATGCACGCAAATAGAGAGTGCATACTCATGAGGAAATTCATATCAATGTGAACGTGATATTTATGGTTATAAGACGCATTATTTCTATACGATAGGATGACCAAGCAATACTACTTCTTCAAATTCCTCATATTCTTCTCGAAGTTCTTCTGATTCTTCATACTCTTCACACTCCTCTGACTCTTCGAGCTCATTCGGTGGTGGAGGTGGATCTTCGAATGGTGGAGGTTACTGAGATTAAATACACACTATGGAAATACTTATTTTTTTCACTCTATTTTTCTGTATTACTTGAGTACTTGTCGTACTTTCGAGGCCGTCACTTGAGCAGAGGAAGTCTCGTCTCATCAATATGTACTCTTCCCTTCTTTCGGACATGAATGTAGACTATAAAGATACGGCTATTAGCATAGAAAATATAAGAAATATTGCAAAAAGTATCCTCAATTTTTGATGAGAAATAAGAATAGTCTCAGCTCAAGTAAAAAAAGAATCAGAGGAAAATAAAAAATGGCTCTTTGAGATTGTTTCTGAATTTTCACAGAATCTTACTCTTTGGATACACCGTCATATGAATGAGCTCGATGTCACGAAAGAGCACATCTGAGAGGATAATACTTGAAAGAATCCCGCACTTGATCTTGCAGAAAAAAGACTCGATTTACAGATAGAAAACCTCCGAAAAGTTATTTTATAATCTCTCCCTTAAATTATGTGGCAATTTATCCGCGAAAAGGTCTCATTTCTTAAAAAGAAACTTCAAGAAGAAGATGGTTTTATCAATATAGATTCTCGTATTTCTTCAATATCCAATTCTGGGAATGATATAATCGAGAGTAATAATCCTGAGGATTCCGCAGTAGAAAAAGAATCCTCTACAGAGAGTGACAGTTCGGATTCTCATAGTGGAAATGACAGTAGCGGAAGTACTGATTAAAAAAACAAGCAAATATTCTTTTGCAAAAAATATATAATTCCCATACAATATATCTATCGTGGAAATACATCTTGTATTCTTCATTATTCACTCTTAATTCTTCACTATTATCCTATGACTACTCAAACTCAGACCAAAGACCCAAAAAAGGACCAAGCAACGCAAGATGCGAAAGCTATCGTAGCCGATATGACGGCTCGTCCTCTTTCTGCGATCGAGACAGCAGAAGTAGAAAAAACCTTTTCTGAAGCAAAGGATTTCAGACAACTAGGCGAGAAGATAACTGCGCCGATAGACTCTATCATCTCTGAAACAGCGATAATGATAGACTCTGACCCGATCATGAGTGTATCGACGACACTCTCCCAGATAAATTGAGAAGTGCAAGAAGTCTATAGTGAGATCATCGATAATGATGGTACATTTATGAAGCTTGCAAAATCTATGCCTCTTCTTTGAGGACTCATGAGAAAGCTCGACTCTAAATGGGATGAGGCAGCCTTCAATATGAAAAATCTTGAGGGGAAAATCCAGATGATATTCTCGGGATTCGATCAGGCATATAGCTCACTCAATACTTCTATCGATCTTCAAAAGAAATTTGTCGAATGACTCGATAATAATCTCGGGAAAGTCATAGCATATAAAGAATTCCTCGGAGTAAAAATAGAAGAATTCAAGATAAAATGAGCAGATACGAAAGATGAGACAGAAAAGATGAAATATGAGATGTTCATACGTCATGTCGAGTATTTCCAGTCGAATCTCGTCGTCCTTATAGGCAATCTGGATATGGCCCGAAAGCGACTCCTCATGCGCCTCGATGCAGCATCGAAACTCTCTCTTGCCATGAGCTCATCTCGTCCTATTTTTAAGACGCTCCTATCTACGGCACTCATCGAGACATCCTCTCAGAAAGCACTCGATGCCTCTATGGCAGCTATCGGCATCATGGGAGAGACGATCGATAAGATGTCTTCTGAGCTCACTGATAAAGCGATTGAATCTTCTCGAAAAAGCGAAGAGCTCTCTGCAAAGCCAGTACTATCTGCTAGTGTCTTTGTCGAGAATGTCACAAAACTCAAAAATCACTTCGATACTATCGAGTCTTATCGCGCGCAAGTGAAGATCGAAGCAGATGCACAGAAACAGGCATTCGATGATGCCAGCGAGAAGCTCAAACAAGTCAAAATCCTCGGCGCAAAAGAACAGGAGGAATTTGTAGAAGAACTCAGCAAGTAAAAATAAAAGGGCTTCTTTTAAAAATCCCTATTTTTATAGGGATTTTTAAATACTTTTGGAGATTTTTTATAATTTACTTATAATTCAGAGTAATTATCTAGAAACTACAATCATGATCACTCGTACTCTCCCCTCCGAATTCGAAGAGGAAATCAACCAGGAATATACCACTCAAGAAATCGAAGAGCAAGTGGAAGAACGAGGATTCTATCTTCATGAGTGGATATCTGTCGAAGAGCTTCAGATGAGTGTGCAAGCAGATTATCTGAGTATTATTCGAAAATCGAGTATGCCACTTGCTATTATTACGTTGATTTTTTGATTCCTTTGACTGGGGGGCGGAACACTCGGTGTCATCATGGCTGTATTTTGAGTATTAGCTATATTTTATGCAGTAGTACTTTTCATACTTATTGTAAAGATGCTTGGTAAAGCGTATCTCTATACAAAATGAGCTGATCTTGTCATCACTGATAATCACTATGTTTCACTCGGAAAGGTGGTAGAAAGAGGTAATTTTTCCGAACAAAAAATTGCCTTTGCCGATCTTGAGAAGGCTTTTCGAGAACCCCTTCTCGAACCATCATGACTTGCAGAGCATATAGCACTCGAGAAGAAAAATCTCTTCGATCAACTTAAGGATATTGCCTACTGATGAGGAAAAATCATACAAAATCTCGGTCGATCGAGAGATGCGGGCTGAATCATGGTTGTCCTCGTGATCGTAGGAATACTCTATGGTTCGATGATGGCTTGAGTATATTTTATTTGAGTATTTTTTGTGACGATTTTAGCACGGATTTTTGCTTGGATCGCTCATAGATTCCTTCTCGCAGCGAATAATACAGAATATGAAATACAAACATTTTTCAAAAAAATCCTTGAATCTTCTATTGCTTTGAAGCAAGCCCGAAAAGATTCAATCTCATTGCTAGATGAGGCAAGCAGAAATGACTGGAAGGAAAACCTTTCGAAAAAATTATCTGATTCATTTGAGATCATTAACTCTATGGCGAGTGAAGCTACAGAAGATGCCTTAGATCTGCGAAAACTTCTCGAATCATCGAAGTACAAAGATATATTTAACTTCGTGAAATATAGAAATTGGACCAAAAAACAGATCCTCGAACCTATAGAGGATATACTTTTGCTCCTAGAGAAAAATCATGATATACTTGCGAAGACTTCTGGCTCATTAAAGTCACAAATTCTCAGTACAGACAATCCGTCTTTAGAAAAACCTCTTATCCTTCAAAAAGAGCGACTCGAAATACACATAGAAAGTATAGTGAAAAATATAAATCTCCTCAAGCAATACCAAGCTAAACTCAGTTAGAGTGTAATATAAATAATTATTATCATTTCTTGACTAGAGAAATATGGAAATAACCTCTTTAAAAAACTTACACTTATATGTCACCTAAAGATACTGGCTTCGATGCCTTCTTCCAGACACTCACTTCTTCTCCAGAATTCCGATCTGCGATGAGCAAAGACTGGAAAGGGGATAGTATAGATTTTCTCGAGAAATCTCTGACAGAAATGCAAGAATGAGTCGAAAAAGCATCAACTATGATGAAGTCTCTCGATGAAAAACTCGGTACAGGAGTGCCTCCAAAATGAGGAAGTACAGGATGAGTCCAAAATCCACCAAAAACAGGTAATCCAAGAGATGGGGATGAAGCTTCTAGAGCTATAGAAGTCCAACGATTTATCAAAACTCCTGGGAAACCATGGGGCTTCGAAGCAGTAGCTGGTATGGATGATCTCAAGTGAGAACTTCGAGATAGTTTTATCAAGCCTATCAAGTTCAAATTTCTCATAGAAAAGATGCGAAGAGAAAGAGTCACATGAGGAAATACAACCTTAGAAAGAAATATCGAAAAACTTCCTTCGGAAAAAAAACGGGAAGAGCTTCTCGATAAGCTCTATACAGAGTATGAAAAATTCAAGATTTCTATCCCTACAGGGATGCTCTTCTACTGACCTCCTGGAACAGGAAAGACATTCATCACGAAGAAGCTCGCCGAAGAGCTCGGATGCGGATTTATCTCGAAGAATATGGGAGAATTCGGATCTTCGTATCTGCATCAAACTACCAAGAATATCAAAGACTTCTTCACATGAGCGAAGAAAGCTGCAGAAAATGAGCCGATCATCCTCTTTCTCGATGAGATCGACTCACTTGTCTCAGCTCGTACCGATCGAGTCGATGCGAATAAAGCTGAAGAGATCTCTCAATTCCTTCAGGAGTTCAATGCTCTCGAAGATGCTCCAAATCTCATAGTGATAGCAGCGACGAATCGTCCAGATCACCTCGATCCTGCAATTCTGCGTTCAGGAAGACTCGACAAAAAAATCTACCTCTGACCTCCTGATGCGATCGCTCGTAGAGAGCTTTTTAAGATGTATATTGAGAAAGCATGACGCCCGCATGAATCACTCGACTATGAAGAGCTTGCAAGACTCTCAGAAGGATATGTCTCAGCTGATATAGAAGCTATGTGCGATGAAGTCGCTCGTGATGCATCGAGAGATCTCCTCGAACTCGTCGACGAAGCAGAAGGTGGGACTCTCACCGAGAAAGATCTCGCATGACATACTATCACGATGAAGTCACTCCGTGATACTATCCGAGAGACTCCCTCTTCGCTCAAAATGGTTGATATGAGCGTCTATGAAAGTTGGCTAGAAAAGATAAAATAAAGCTATGCAAAATATTAAAATACTTCATCAAGAAATAGTAAGATTAGAGAAAAA
The DNA here is from genome assembly GCA_031386685.1 of Candidatus Altimarinota bacterium. GTDB lineage: Bacteria > Patescibacteriota > Gracilibacteria > BD1-5 > UBA2023 > JAGOMW01. Next base: position 15,033 of record JANNCQ010000056.1, read on the forward strand.
GATTGATAGTTTAAAGATGTACTCAAATATGAATAGGATAGAAACTTTTTTTAGTGCTGGAAAGTTCTTCAATGAGAAAACACTCCTTATATCTTTCATTTGAGTAATCTTTATCTCTTCACTTCCTGCATTTTCATGGGTCATAACGGGAAAAGATTATATTGAATATTTAGTAATTCCGAATATAGCACTTTGTTTATTTATCTTGACTTGGTTTCCTGTAAACTGGTACTTAAATCGAAAATTAGCCTCTATCAGGGAAAGTTATAAAAAAATTACTGCATCAATTCGTGAAAACTCTAGTAAATTATACGAGAATTATAGTAGCCTTTGTGAAATTGAAGATATATTAGAGTATTCAAATAATCTGTACTCATACTTAGAATCCATAAAAGATTATCGAAAAATGAGTGAGAAGGCATTATCTCCTCTTGCCCAAAGGTATCTTAAAGAATATATTGTAGAAAGTATAAAATTTGCTCTTGTCGTATTGAGAGATATATATGATGATATGAAAATAGGATTAAAGAAAAAACGTTATCTATTACTAGGGGCAAAATCTTCACTCTCTTCAGTATCTTGAACCCCTGAACTCACTCAGGTTTCAGAGATCCAGCGCACTCGCCTCGACCGTCAGATCGAGCAATTTGAAGCACTCCAGAGAATCCTGACGAAAATATAAAAGTAAAGGCTACCCCAGCCTAAAGGCATGGGGCTTGCCCGTTCTCGTATACACGAAGTATCTATTCTCCTTCTAGGAATTATTGTCACTGATCATCAATATATTTCTTTATCATCTCCTCCTGGTGCACTCCTACGGA
>JANNCQ010000057.1:0-6218 GCA_031386685.1 Candidatus Altimarinota bacterium
TCCGTAGGAGTGCACCAGGAGGAGATGATAAAGAAATATATTGATGATCAGTGACAATAATTCCTAGAAGGAGAATAGATACTTCGTGTATACGAGAACGGGCAAGCCCCATGCCTTTAGGCTGGGGTAGCCTTTACTGAATGAAGTGGGTTTATAAAATTTCATATCCAAATTGAAAAATATATATTTGAAAAGATCTAACAGGTACTTTCAGTTATTTTTGAAGTGTAAATAGTAAAATATTAGAAGTTGATTTTACAGAAGAAGAGAGATTAAACTTTACCATTAAGAGAGAAATCTTATGGCAGTCAGAAGAAGCAACTAATAGTGAAGTCAATCAAAAAGAAATAGAATTTATAAAATACTTTCAATCAAATAACCCATCCATTTGATATAATAGATGGCCAAAATTCAAAATATAGCTCCTTTTTAATATTGCGTATTTTCTCAAAACTCCTTGTCCTGATCTCACACTTTTCTCCATTATGAAAGATAAACTTTTCACTTTAGTACTTGCTGGCTCGCAAGCTGTGTTCGCACAACCCAATCAAGTTCAGACAATCGATATGTCAAAGATTCCACTTTGTTCTGCAGTTCAGAGTAAGGTAGATGCAACTCTGAGTGATGAACAAATTGTATCAAGACTTTCACAATATATCCCAAATCTAAGAGCAGCTCCTTTTAAGGACGAAGCAGTAAGACTTTTCCGATTGGCTTTAGAAACAAGACATGAAGAATGCAGGATACTTCCAAAAGATTTTCCTCTTATTGTATGAAGGCAATTTTTACTTATTACTTCCATGGCTTGGTGAGCTTGAAATGATGAATTTTATAAGGCTATTATCGATGAAAAAAATGGTGGCTGAGTCGAAATTACTTCCCCGAGAAGATAGTATTTCCCTCCTCGTCGATGTATCCCTAACGATACAAATCACAAACGAACCTAAGAATTTATTATTGCATTTTATGTAAATAACTTTTAGTATATGTAAATTTACCTGAAACTGATATCTATGATTCAAAAACAAAACCTCACAAATACTGTCCTCAGAAAATGGGAAACTCAAGGCTTGATTACTTCTGAATCCCATGAAATTCTCTTATGAGTATTACATGATGTGAATTTTCTCGTTCATAATGTCTACTCGAGAGAGATGTCCCTCACTTCTGCTCAGAGATTTATACTTGGATGTATAGCAATTCGTGCATCATATGTGACAATTTTGATATGATTGATCGATCGGCAAATGTGATGATCAAATAGAAACTCCATATTTATTTGAAAGCTATTAGCCTCAGTCTTTAAGCAGATAGAATCTATTCTTAATACTCTCGATCAAGACTATCCGCAATATAGTAATATCCGAATACGAAGTAAATCTCCATTTTTTACAGAAAATTAGCATGTCGTTCCTTCATAATCGCTATCTCAATTTCCCGACTTCCCGTATCGAAACCTCTCGATGTGTCCTCGTCCCGTTCTCACTCGACGGACGAGTAGATATCCGTGAATTAAATGTAGAATTCTGTCGAGCCAATAAAAACCTCTATGTCTCTCCGAATCTCCCGACCTATGAGGAAGAGTTTGAATATGTAAAAAACGCAGCAAAGAAAATTACGAAGTGAGAAGAGTTCGAGAACTTCATCCTAGAGAAAGATAGCTGAAGACTTCTTGGTTGCTGAGGGCTAAGACTTCTCGAATCAGGAGAGCTCAATATCGGCATCTGGATCAGAGAAGATGAACAGGGGAAGGGATATACGAGTGAGGTCTATACCGCATTCATTACGTGGGCTCGAACCAATTCGAGTGCCATATATCTCGTACATTCTCTTGATCCTGCGAATGAGCCAAGTCGCAAACTTGTACTCAAATTCTGAGGAGTCCTACAAAAAGAGAAGACTGAAAGAGGACATGATGTCTACCATATCCCTCTCTAGACTCCTTCTTTTACGAACCACTCGAAGATCCTCTCACTACTGAGATACTCTGGATGCCACTGCACGCCATAGTGGGGGAGAGTCGTGTGCTCGATCGCTTCCACTTCGTCATCGTAGGTACTCTTTGCTACTATCACAAGTCATTCACCGAGTGTCTCTACTGCTTGGTGGTGGATCGAGTTAATCTTTAGTTTTTTACTCACGTAGAGCCTCCCGAGGAATGACTCTTCTACTACGATCGTGACCTCATCGATCTTCTCATAGCCACGCTCTGGCTGAAAATGATACGCATGCTCTTCCACGTCTTGCTTGAGTGTTCCTCAGTGGCAGACATTGAGGAGCTGCATGCCCTTACAGATACCGAGGATGGGTTTTCTCGTCTGTATGATCTTTTTCATAGAAGAGAGAAGATATCGATCGTATCCAGGGACAGTATGGCGGGCACCATTACTCTCTCTGCCATAGAGTGAGGGATCGATATCTTGCCCTCAAGGGAAGATGAAAGCATCACATATCTCTATGTACTGATCGGTTTGCGGAGAAAAACAGGGGATAATGATCGCCATACTCCCTGTCTCTTCTATCTTCGAGATGTAGTCGAATGCAAGATTATTGAAGAGTCTTCCCGCATATTCTCTCCGTTGCGCGAAGATACCGATTCGTTTCATAGAGTGATTATGGGATTTTTTTCATTTTTTCAAATTTTACTCGAGTGAAATACTTCCTATAGGCAGTATTTCGTACATCCATAACACCCTTTTCCACAGCAATCACTCACTTTTAGTATGACCACTATCGTCTTGTCAGGGAGGGATTTCGAGAGTTTTGAGTGGAGAGAATTTCTGAGAGTCTCTACTCTACTCTGCTCGATTTCTGTAAGTGAGCTCACAGATATCCTGAACTGGAGACTCAGTATCTCTCCATCGATCCTCGCTCGCGTACGAAATGATGATTCGAGAATACGCTTTTCCTCTTCGGAGAGCTTGATCCTACTGAGATAGCCCCAGACGGCTTCCTTCGGAAGGAATTCCTGATTTCATTTTCTCGAGAATAGTGCTCTGATGTGTCGGTAGGATTCTCGAAGATTCATAGGCTCTAGTATATAGAAAATCGTGATAATGGAAAGGAAATAGCGAGAGCAAAATAATATATGAGAGTTTGTCTTCTTTTATTCTTTGCTCTGGAGTTTTATATGAATAGCATAAAGTTTCATTTATTTTTTTGTATGATTCTCCGATATATCCTTCCACTCTGTCTCATCGTACTCTCTTCTTGTACCTTCCCAGATACGAGTGTCCTACCAGATAAGACGAGCTCAGGATCTCTCATGGCTACGGGTATGGTCCTCACATGAAGTATATCGCTTACTGGCGCTACAGTGACTGGATCTCTCGATCAGGAGGATCTCTCAGGAAGTGGTTACGCGTACTATCCGATATTTAATTGACTCGAGACGAGAACAATCCGTATAAAACACAATAAAGGCGTAGAGACGAAAATATCGTTTATCAACTCTGTGGCGACTTCGATGCGAGTCGTAGTAGCGTTTCCGGGGAGTGCTCCATGAAATCTCCGACTTGCCCAGATCTTGATGCCAGATGAGAATATGGATGGTCCTTTCGGGATTGATACTACCGTAAATCTTGCACAGAAGGGGAGATATGAGCTCAGATTCCGTGAGAATATGATGTCAGGAGATCCCTGGTCATGAGAAGCGATCATCACGATCACACTCCTCAGAAAGTAGACTTTCCACAATAATAGAGAAAACTGTATAGGGTATTTTGATTGTATTTCAGTCATTTTCTCTATAATAGAAATATCTATTTCTTCATTTTTTCACTATGAGATATCTTCTCTCGAGCGCCCTGATCATAGCGTCACTTCTTGGATTCACTTCGCTCACCTCTTCCGTAGGAGCGACGAGTACAGTCTCAGGAGAGACTCGTATCACTTCTCCGATCAAGCCAAAACCAGTTCTCAAATCTCAGCCTACGAGTACACAGAAGAAGAAACTTCTCGAAATGCAAGAAAAGACCCTCAGTGATATTGCTATCATCAAGGCACGTATGCTGCAGTATAATACCTATATCTCTTATATTAAGACAAAAATCGATGCTCGCAAGAAAGCCGGAAACACTGATAATAGAGAACTCGAGGCAAAACTGAAAGCTCTCAAAAAATCCCTCCTTCAAGATAAGACTGATCTCGCAATCCTCATGGAGAAGCTCGCATATGTAGAATCTAAGCTGAAATAAGAAAAAATCTTCCCGAGTACTCGGGAAGATTTTCTTGATTTCCAGCTGATTTATGCTAGTATCGTCATCATGAATATACGTACTCTCTTCATCGGTGATGTCCATGGTTGCTATGATGAGCTCATGGCTCTCTGTGAGAGGATCGATCTCACAGGTGAAGATCATCTCTACTTCGTATGAGACCTCATCAATAAATGACCAAAATCACTCGAAGTTGTAGAATTCGTAAGAAATCGCCCGAATACTTGGAGCGTGATAGGCAATCATGAGTATTTCCTTCTCCAAGATATACCACTTCTTCTCTCATGAAAGATCCAAAATTGGATCAATGTCGAATATGAGAAGACTGTATCCCTCCGAGAAATACTTCGAGATCAGAGAGAGTGGATACTCGCGCTTCCTCATATCATAGAGCGAGAAGAATTCATCGTCGTCCATGGAGGACTCCATCCAGATCTCTGACTCGACACTCCTTCAGAGGTTGCTACCCTTATCCGAGTCCACGAAGGAAAGCCCTGGTATGAGTATTATACAGGATCAAAACCAGTCATCTATGGACACTGGGCAGTCGAGTGACTCAGGGTTCGTGCGAATACTATAGGACTCGATACTGGATGTTGTTTCGGATGACATCTCACCGCATACTGCCTCGAATCATGAGAGTACTGGCAAGTACGTGCTAATGCAGTCTACAAAGAACCAGCAAACTGGAAAGAAAAATCAGTATAATGACTATCTGAGTCTATGCTTTTCTATCAAAGCACTTACACGACTTCGCGTGGTTGAATCTTCTGGGGCGAGTGGAAATTTAGCAAGCTTATTATCATGGAATTGACTTCCGTCGCCAATAGCAGAAGTTCATAGCAGAGTCTGCCATACGAGCGAAGGAGTATTATCTGGCAAAGTCATTCTAAAGTCTGGTGTTGGAATAAATGTTCATACTTGGTCATTCGGTTCTAGTAGCATCTGAATTCATAGTAAAACTAATCATATATTTTTCCCACCATAAAGCTTTACAAATAATCGTAAGTTCCTCTGAAGCGCCTCATCCCTCCATCCATACAGAGGGGCAACTAAAGCTTCCACTGCCTGTTTTCGATCACTATCATATTGCTCTCTAGTTATTTCTTCTATTTCCACATTCAATTCAAATTTTGTATGAGTACTAGTAGTGTCATCATCGCCTTTGGTATATTTTCTACGATAAAAACCTGAGCCATCAATATTTAGGCATTCAGCTACACGATTAGCATTTTTTATACGGTACTTGGTTACGTACGGGTGAGTCCCATCTCAAAGTAATAACTCTATTCTTGAGAGAATCTGTACATTGTGTGAGCCTGGATAGTAACGCTGAAGCGCTATGTTTCGAGAGGGAAGTGTATCCATATAAATTATAATATACTAAATAATAAATTGTCAAATATTTGCAATTCTTTCAAATAATGTATATACTTCTCGTATGCCTACCAACCTCGAAATCGAACGAAAATTCGTCGTAAATCCTGCACACCCTGAATGGATCGCTCTCCGTGACTCGATCCCAGGTCAACGACTTATACAATCTACGATTCATAAAGAATCAGGATACAAACTGCGAATTCGTATGATCATAGATATTGCTACCTGAGTGAGATCTTCATTCTTTTGTTTCAAAGTCACGACGAAAAAATGAAATCAGACTGATCCTTCCATGCGTGATGAGTATGAGTGGCCAGTGCAAGATAGAAATGCGCTCTATATGATGATCGGACATGGGGAAATATCGAAGCTTCGTCGTGATTGGGTAGATCCTATAGGAAATCATTGGTCTTTCGATACGTATGAATGACCCAATACATGAATCATCACGGCTGATGTCGAAGTCAGTGATATAAAACATGGGCTCTTGCCTAGAAGATTTTAATAAAATTAAGATTTTCTAGGCTTTTTTATAAAAAGTTTTAATCATTCTAATGAGTTCTTTTTCAAGTTCAACTGTTTCTTTGGTATATCTCCATTCACACTCTTTTAAGTGGAGAG
>JANNCQ010000058.1:0-17345 GCA_031386685.1 Candidatus Altimarinota bacterium
GAGAGTATATCATCTAACATTTTTTGCTTGAGTTCCATATATGCATAACAAGAAGGCATAGGTACAATTTCTTAGAGAATAATTCCTTACGGAATTATCTTACCAGAAAATGTAAACCTAATTGCTGCAATTATAACAAAAGTGTTTTATAGGATCGGTTCAGAGAAATCACTGAGTTTCTCTATCACATCACCCTGTTCTTTTTCTGCTTTTTTTATCGATTCGAGCTTTGTACGATTGTAGAGCCTTCGAGAGCTTTCGCGAATTTTCGCAAGTTTCTCTTTCTGGACTCCTTCATCCGCTACATCGAAGGTACGCAACGAGAATGTATCGGTCGGAATACCGTTTACCAGAAGCTTGATATATGCTTCACGAGCGGGGAGATTCCCGAGGTCATAGTCAGTCACCTGTGGCGCAAGATAGCTCTCGATCTTCGGGGCATCATCCATCGATACACGGAAACTCACGAATGTTCCGACATTTCCGAAAACAGCATTCTGTAGATGCATAGGGATTTGTGAGAGGAACTGATGAGCGACATGGAGAGAGAGTCCGTACTTACGCGCTTCAGAGAGTATCTCTGAGAAAGTATCAGTCGCGAAGTTCTGGAATTCATCGATATAGAGGTAAAATGGCACTCGATCTTTCTGTGCGACATCCGCGCGAGTCATGGCTGCTTGGTAGAGTTTCGTCACGATCATCGCCCCGAGGAATCCCATGATTTCTTCTTGGAGTTTGCCTTTCGGGAGATTCACGATGAGGATTTTTTTCTCATCCATGATCCTTCTGAAATCGATCTTATTCTCACTTCCTGAGAATATATTTTTGATCATATCGATCGAGAGGATTTGCCCGACTTTATTGAGGATTGGCATAATCGCCTCGCTATTAAATTGCTGATTCCATCCAGCAAATTCATTGGCCCAGAAATTTCGTACAACATCATCTTGGACGACATCTATGAGTCGATAGCGGAAGTCCTTATCCGTGAGACACCTGACAATATCGAATACGGTCGATCCAGGAAGATCATAGAGTGCGAGGACGATCATTCGCAGTACATGTTCGAGTTTCGGATTCCAATTGGTTCCGAAGAATTTTTTGAATATATCGATAAATCCCTTCGCACCGATTTGTTTGGATTCTCCAGGTTTCAGAGAGAGAGGATTGAATGCAAAAGGAAACTCCGTATCCGTAGGATCAAAGAGGATGATATCCTTGATCCTCTCTTCTGGGATACTCGCCATCACTTCATCGACGAGATCTCCATGGGGATCTATCACGGAAAATCCATTCCCATTTTTCGCATCTTCGTTCATGAGGTGAGCAAGGAACTTCGACTTTCCGACTCATGTCTTCCCGATGACGTAGAGATGTCGGACACGATCTGGGGGGAGTATACCGACGGCATTTCTCACACCTCTATAATTCGATATTCCGAGAGGGGTGATATTTCTCGTATCTCATCACATCGGGATTGGCACGTCATTGGGTGCTGGAAGTCGTTTCGAATTAATACGCAGAAGCTTTGGTTCCGTCTTCGGATTGGTAGGGAAATGAAAGAGTGCAGCTACTTCGTCAGGAGTCAGGATATATGAAGGAGTATTATCTCGGATGACTTCTTTGAAGGGTGTACTTTTCGTCCCATCAGTCACCGAGAAAATGAAGTGATTGTATGGAAAATGTTTGTATCGGTCGAAATATTTAGGGAGAAGTTTCGAAAAACTATAACGCTTCGTCGGACTTTGCTCAAAGAGCATAATACCCACTTCGAATACTTCATGGTGCATCTTGTGTTCGAAGTATTCATGTGACTTATGTTTCCAGTCTTTTTCGATCTTCGGATTCCAGAGATATTTGTAGAATTGGAGCATCTTCTTCATGCGTACGAATGCGAACTTCACATGCGCTCAGATGAAGAATCCCCTCTCAGAAGTATGTCGAGGTCGAAGTGCGAGATCCAGGTAGACGGTATCCTCGGAATTCACTTGATCAAATAGTCGAAATATCCCACTCATACTCTCTTCCTCTTTACTCATAAGAAATGGATAGAATCCCTTATTCGCGAGGGAGATGCGACTCTTATGGATCGGATAGTCACTCGAGAAGATAGGCGAGACAACCGTCATGATCTCATATCCAGGGAATCGAGTGTAGATCTCATTCGAGATATGCTCCAGCGAATCATCATCTCAGGAAACGATATACGAAATCTGTCTCTGTACCAGTACGACACCGATATGGATCGTATGATGGAGTGAGTTCGCGACGACATCGAGGAACGCGACGAAATCCTCTTTCGTGCTGGTCGTAGAGTGAAATGGGATGATATGGAGAGAGGAGAAGCTATGCGCCATAATATATTTTCTTCATTATAGCGGAAAAGTACCAAAAGTACAAATCCACTTACAGATATTCTTACCTCGATACCTCCGTCTCATAACACTCTTCACAATATACCCTCTCTGGTCTCTCGGGTGAATACGTCGTGATCATATCCTTGCTACACTTGTCACACTGTCTCTCAAAGAGCTTCCTTGGATTCCTCATCTTCATCCTGTCCATATGTCGTACATCTGGGTGTCTTCTTGGGATAGGGAGATGATGTTTTCTATAGAACTCGAGCTCCTGCTTAATAATCCGATATGGTTTCCGACTTACCTCACACTCTATAGCCCAATTAAGGATATCATCAGGGATGCTTGTGATTTCATCTGGAAGTTTACTCGCAGGAATAATCTTCTCTACTTTCGGAAATGGAGCTTCATAGTCTAGCCAGTTGAAAATAGGTCAATGGAGAAGACTACTCCTCTCTCGCCTGTCTCGTCCCCCTGTCAGGGGGGATACAGGGGGGTTTGTTTTTGAAGATTCCAAATCAACCCCCTCTGCCTCGCTTCACTCGGCATCTCCCCCTTTCAGGGGAGTATCCCCGAACTTCCCAACTCCCAACACTTCTTCTCTCGTGAGAGAAAAATATTCCTCTGCTACCGTCTCGTTGTATCCAAAGGGTGAGAGAGAAGCAGGGAAGAACTCTCCCCATTCTCCATCGTTCATCATCTTCTCGATAATCTGAGGAACAAGAGATTCATATTCTTCTTTCGTGTATTGCTTATTCAGGATACAGTAGGATTTACTTACGAGTCATGTACATCCGAAACAATTATTACACGAACGACAATCAAGACAATAAAGAAGTTTATTACAGTGACTCCAACAATCATAAGAAAATAAAATACTTGTGCTTTCCTTATTTATTACAGCACTTTCATAAATATTTGAACTATTCTTAACACATGCATAAGTATCCATTATATCATGAGACCCCCCGTAAGCATAGACGGAATAGCGGATATCGCAACCATCCTTTACAGAAAAACTTGTATGGATATTTGATGAATTGGTTATCATATCTCCAGTTGTATTCATGCTCCCTAATATATTTGCTGTTTTTCTTATAGCCGTTCACCAAAAGTCATTCACTGGATCTTTTATATCCTTTTGTTTCTGGATATCTCCGAGCACTTTCTTATAATTTTCTGGTGAATACCCCTTGTTGAATATTTGGTATGATGCATTAGTGAGATTCGTACAACCAAAACAATCATGGCACCCAGTACAATGAAAACAGTAGATACAATCAGAACATCACTGTATTTCCTTTGAGAAAAAACATCGAGAATTATTTACACCATCTAAAATTTCATAACACTGTGAACTTTTAGGATTGCTGGAACAATCTATACAATCATGCGAATAGCTAATACGCTCCGAATGGTAGCAGTCAGTAGCATTCGTGGATGCGAAGATCATATACGTATTCTTGCATTCTCATATACAATTCGAGAATGGACTATTTACATTATGCGTTCCTTGCATGAGAGCTCTTTTTGGGATTTTCTTATAGAGTATCTCGATCTGATCAAAAAAAGGAATATTACTAGAGTAATCCATAGAGTAGAGAGTAGCATCCCATATATCACTCCACCAGTAATCTAAATCATATACGATTATTTCGGATACTGGAGAAAAACAAGAGACAATCTCTTTTCCTGTAGCATCACATTTCCTTTTGTAGAGCTTTCTTTCGTTGCGAAATGCAAGACGACGTTGTTGCCTACAATCAGGACAGAGAGTGGGAGGAGGAATCTGATATTTCTTCCCAGCAAATGTCGGAGAGAGTTTCGTATAGAACTCCATATCCTTATCCGTGATCGGGAAAGTGGCACTACATTGTTTGCAGGTTTTATTCTCTACAAGATGTTCGGATGGGGGGATAGGGTACATGGGGAAAGTATAGAGAAAAGGGAAGGAGTGTCAAAAATCATAAATTTCTTTGTAAAATTTACAATTCGCATAAAATAAAAGCTATTATCAGTAAATTACTTAAATATCTTCTTAGAAGTAATGAAAAAAACAGAACTTATCATAGAATTAAATAACTTCAAAAAAGCAACTCAAGAATTTCATAAAAAAAGATGGGATTATGTTATAAACATTGAACCTGATATAGTAAATAAAAGAATTGAAAAAAATATTAATTATAAAAAGCATAACTTAGATGAAAACATAAAACTAAAGAATGCCATTCATCATGTTGAATATTCAAATGTATCAAAGGAAAGAAAAAATGAAGTTTATAATGTTGATAAAAGCAAGCTAAAACAGACTTATTGAAAAATCAAAAAATATATTCAAGTATTTTGAGAGAATCCATGAATTAATAACTTTAGTTGTTATGATTGATATTTTTTAAACGACGGCTATCAATCAGAAGAAATAAATTTTAATAGCATAATAAGTGATATTGATATAATGTTGGGTAAGATTGATATTATTTCTGAAAAGAATTTCAAGAAAAAATATCGTTACATCCTAAAAAGAATCTTTGGAAAGTATTGAATCCTATTTATTGGATTGTATTATTTATTTCTATTCTATGGAAGTATAAGTGGATTTCATGAACCATTCTTTTTATTATTACATTAGTTACCACGATTATATTTACTCCTTATTTAGATAAAGTAACAAAGCCAATACAACAGTATATATTATCTTGAAGTTTAAATAAATAAAATATCTATGCCTACTTTCCACGACATCCGCATCGCCTCAGGTCTCACCAATTCTCTCTCTCGGGGAAGTTTCGCAGAATTCATGGAACGAGAGACAGGGTATACCTGGGATGGGGGTCCGGAAGGGAAGATCGCACTCATGCAAGTCTATGAGGCGAAGATTCAGAGCGAAGAAGGGAAAGAACAAAGAGAGGGGAGTCGATATATTTTCGAAGTAGAGTCTCGTCTCCTTCCTATTCTCGCAGAGATGGAAGCGCGAGGCGTCGTGCTCGATACCGTGAAGCTTGCCGAGATCGGGGAGCGGATACGTACAGGGATCAAGGCATGCGAGACAGAGGTATACGAAGTGACGGGTGAGTTCTTCAACCTCAATTCCCCGAAGCAAGTCGCTGAGATCCTCTTCGGCAAGCTCGGGATCAAACCTACGAAGAAAAATAAGACCGGCTACTCCGTCGATACGGAAGTCCTCGAAGAGATCGCGAAAGAGTACGATGTCGCGCGACTCATCATCGAGCATCGTACCCTCTCGAAGCTCAGCTCTACCTATGTCGAGTCACTCCTGAAGGTCGCAGATAAGGGGACACATCGAGTACATACGACTTATGGACAGCTCGGAGCAGCGACATGACGTATGAGTTCCAATGACCCAAATCTCCAGAATATCCCGACGGGGATCGGTTATGCGAGCGAAATCAAATCCTGTTTCATCCCGAGCGAAGGGAATACCTTCCTCGTAGCAGATTATTCACAGATCGAGATCCGAGTGCTTGCTTGGCTCTCACAGGATCGTGCACTTCTGACGGCTTTCGAACAAGGTGAAGATATTCACGCTCGTACTGCATACTTTTTATTCGGGGAACAAAAAGGAGATAACAGTTCACAAATTCTAGATTCTAGATGAGCATGGAAGCCGTCACAAGAGCAGAGGCGTATCGCGAAGACAGTGAACTTCGGAGTGATCTATGGGATCACGGGATTCGGACTCGCGAAAACACTCGGCACTCCGCCATGGGAAGCGACGAAGTATATCGAAGCTTTCTATGAGAAGTATCCCGGAGTGAAGAACTACTATGAGACGATCCTCGAAGATGGACGTATACTTGGATATGTCGAGACAGCTTTCGGTCGGAGACGATATATCCCTGGACTGCGCGATGCGAATAAGATGGCTCGATCGATCGCTGAGAGGGAAGCTATCAATATGCCGATCCAGGGGACTGCCGCAGATATGCTCAAAATCGCTATGCTCGATATAGACGCGAAAATTCGTGAGAAGAAACTCCGTGGCTCTATGATTCTCCAAGTCCATGATGAGCTCGTATTCGATATCCCAAAGGATGAGGTCGAGATTTGGGACCATATCGTGAGAGAATCTATGGAAGAAATCCTCACTCGACATGCACCCAAGCATGGGATACTCGGAGACCGGATGCCACCGATACGAGTCGATATGCATACAGGGGAGAATTGGGTCGCAGCAAAAGGATAATTCGATCTTGCAATTATATATCCTTTTCCTATACTGAGAGCTATGTTCTACTTTCCACTGGTGAATATTTTGTTCCTTATATTGATCTATCGAGTACATAGACCAATATTTTGGATCATAGGCATTATCGAAGTAGCGCTCTATATGGGAGGCATGTTTTATATAGAGGTTACCTATAAGCTTACGAGCAACCAATTTCTCTACTATCTCACACTCACAGGAGTAGGGCTTATAGTCTGAGTAGCATGATTCTTCGTGGCTATAAGCCTGAATCATCGACACCTCTACGCAGAAATGGAAAAACAACAAGAAAAAGTATAACGATCACTCCTTCTATCCTAGAGCTTACCACATGAATAACTTCGATAATCTTTTTTTCCGAGCATATACATGAGCTGATATAGAAATCAGAGAAGTATTTCATCGTCACTCTTTCGTTATCATTGAAGATATTATTGTTTGGGTGTTTTTTGGACTTATCATCCCGGGGTTTCTCTATGGTCAGGATATATTCTCTCTGCGGTCCAATATCCCTATAGGCTATTCATATGCTTATATGTTCATCATCTATACTCTCCTTATGTATAAGCTCTTCGACTGGTATGTGGATGTATGGATCATGACAGAATCCACGATCGTCGATATGAAGTGGATGTGGCTCTCGTCAGATCTCCTCTATATCCCCTACGTGAAGATCGAGTGAGTCGAGATACGTACCAGGTCGTGGTGGGCAGCACTGCTCGGGATGTCAGATGTCGTCGTGAAGCTCTCGGGAAGTGATGAGTTCACCCTCTATAGTGCGAGACGCCCTAGTGATATCATCGCATTTATCCAGGAAGTCGGAAAAAAGAAGAAACAACATGAGGAGGATGCCAGAGAACCATTCGATATCCTGGTCGACAGCCTCTCAAGCGTAGTGAAAGGACATCTCGATACTCATGGCAAAAACTATATCACCACAGAATATGTCGAGAAGCTCGATGAGACCATCACCAAAGGTATACCCATAGATCTCCGAACCAAAGAAGAGAAAATCCTCATAGAAAACTGGAAAGAGAAATATTCAAAAACGGAAGATCCTCACATACATGAAGAACCTAGTGAAAAAAGTCATCACTAGGATACTAATACCTTTCCCTGATTATATTTAATTTATTTATCTTTGATTCATATGAACAAAATTTTTTTTCTTTTTCTTGCCCTTCTTGCTCTTACCCCTCTTGCTTATGCAGATAGTCCTGCGCCTGAATGAGCATACTTCTCAGAAGATGGATCACACTGGGCGAGGGTATTAAGTAGTGGGAGTACAGCGACTCTCACGATCGACTGAGTCATCAAGGCGACATACGTATCGATCGATGAGCCTACTGCTCTGGCTAATTCCTTCTATACGATAAGCACTGATGCAAATGGCGTGAGATATATACTCAAAGATGGAGCTATAGTGGATAAGTGAGAATTTGGAGGCCTCATCACAAGCTATACTAGTTCATCGAAAATCGAGTGATGGTACGTCATCGATGGTGGAGTATACAGACTCAAGGATACTACTGGAAAAATCATCCTCGAATCTGCTAATGCTGGAAGCTCGACCTATAATTCATATCTTCAATGAGGGATGATCGTATCTACTCTATATAATAAGAGTAATGAGTCATATACTACCTATGTAAATGATAAAAAAATCGCAAAAAATGCGTACTCAATCGGTACATATAAAAAAGGAAAGAAGACGGAAATCCTTTTTAATGCTACCGATGACTTCTGAAAGTCAAGAATAATAGCATTCGATATCGATACATGAATGATGCGATCTCTTCCTTCTTATGATGGAGTATGATCTTATGCAACTATTATGTGAAAATCCGGAAATATACTCGAACTCCAGTATACTGTACTCATTGGTGAAAAATATGCCATTGCAGATATCAATGGAAAAATACTCTCACGATTACGCTATGATGAGATGCCTCAAATAACCAATTATGGAAATAAGTTTTTTAAGAGTTATATAAAAGATGGAAAAACCTATTTTTACTTTGATGGGAATGTGTATTGAGGATATAGCATCATTGATTCATTCAATGTCTCGTATACTTCGAGCTATTCCTATGTATCGAAATGGTCGATCTTTGTTACCAAAAATGGAAAAGAAATGATCGTAGTAAATGGGAAGGAATTCCCTTTATAGAAAACCTACTAGCAGAAATATTTATCTAATCTCTTTACATATACTTCTATGAATCCAGAAATTATCATCCATGCTGCTGACTACCCTGTAGAGAAAGAGTCACTTACTATCCTCATAGAGAAGAATCTCGCAGGAAAGATGGACTCTTATATCAAGAAACATGAGAAGCCCAATAGTCCTGTGCGAGTCGAACTCACGACCAAAAGAGAAAGTGATGGAAAGGCTACAGGAAAGCTCGTACTCTCCGTAGGACCAAAATCATACAGATCAGAACGTGAGCACTTCGATAACCTCGCTGATCTCGTGAACCATCTCTTCACCCATATCAAAGAGCAGATGGCAAAATAGTGAGTGCGATAGTTATGAGTAATTCATCAGTCTCTAATCGCCTCTCTTATCTCCTCAAGAAGCTCATTCTCTCTTACCAATATACTCAGTTTTATGACTATTATTCTCTGAATACTTCTTACGCTTGCTGTCTTCACTTTTATCGTCTTCATCCATGAGATGTGACATTTTCTGACTGCGAGATTCACGAAGATGAAGGTAGAAGAATTCGGTATCGGTATACCTCCGAAGGCCCAAACTCTCGGTCGAGATAAAAAATGAACAGAATATACACTGAACTGGCTTCCGATAGGAGGATTTGTCCGAATCAAATGAGAAGATCCAGGAAGTGAAGAAGCAATGGATAAAGATGCATTCTCTTCGAAAAAATGGTGGGCACGATCTCTCGTCCTTATCGCTTGAGTGACTATGAATTTCATACTTGCCTTAGTGATCCTTTTCTGATTTTTCATAGTAGGGACTTCACCTATAAGTCCGAATGTATTCTCAGAAAATGACTATGGATCGTATCTCCTTCCATCATTCGAGAATGCTATAAAAAGTGGATACATAGAACATAAAGGTATCACGCTGAATCCTCTCTCGGGAAGTATAGCATCGAATGCGGGGATACTCCCGTGAGATCTTCTCGAATCACTCGATGGGAAAAAAGTCACAGATATGGATGTCCTTCGTGATACTATAGCTCTATGAAGGAAGATGATATTCTCAGTCTCTGGTACTGGTGGCACAAGATCGGTCACTCTTATCCCTGAAAATGGAAAAATAGGCACCTATCTCGGCTATAAGGATATAAAACTGAACCAAGAATATCACAAAACATTTACCTTCGGTGAATCTGTGAGAAGATCTTTCACTGAGACCTATGCGCTCTCTCGCGCTACTCTCGATATCCTCGGGAGTACCCTGAGAAAGCTCATATTCCCTGTCAGACCCTCTGAACGCAAAGAGGCTACAGAGATGCTCTCCGGCCCAATCGGTATAGGATCAGGATTCGTCGATATTGTCGCGCATGGAGTATCGTGGAAGATCATGCTTTCTATCGTCGCACTCCTCTCGATCAATCTCTGAGTTCTCAATATACTTCCATTTCCAGCACTTGATGGAGGAAGACTTGTCTCGACGACGTTGCGGAGTATCATCGGACTATTCTATCATAAGACCAAAACCTTAAATAAAATAGAATACTTCATTCATGCATTTGGGATGATATTTCTCCTTGGACTTTCTCTTATCGTCGCACTTCTGGATGTATCGAAGTTCTTCTAGAATATTCCTGCAATTTTATCTATTTTTTTATGCCATTCTTCGCTCTCTTCTTCATACTTTTTGGAACTATCATCCTTGCTTTTCCAGACTTTCTTGCATATATTATCGGATTTCTCTTTCTTTTCATTGGGGTGAATTCACTCTTTATCGCCTTAATGATAAAAAAGAGAGCTCCATGAGAACAGAAATCCTGGAGCTTCGGTAAATATGAGATACTTAAAAAGAAATAATATAGAATGTTTCTCTCCATTTCTAGCATCATTCTCATTATTTTTTTCTCACTTTTTCCTCTTCTTCTTTGGGGATATGGAAATATCTATCTCTCTGAACATCTCTGGAATAGGGTAAGATTTTTTGCTGGAACACTGGGGTGAGTCATATCGGTAGGTAGTATACTACTTTTTAAAGAGTGACTGACGAGTACTGGCGCATCCCAGATATGGGCGGTCATATGAGTATTTTTGGTTCTTTGAGGTGTCATATCTGGGGTTATCATGTATGGCTCTCCGTATATCAGAGGATTTCTCAGGCGTACACTTTTTTTGCATATTGGACTTTTTTCACTTATTCTCTACGGATGGTGATATCTCAGAGAATACATACCGATGAACACATGATCGCTTTCATTTTTTGCAGGGATATCATGATTTTTTATAGCTGCTTATCTCGAAGAGGGAGTCAAGCATATATCCAGTATAGGACTGACAGCGAAGGATTTTCGATTTTCGCAGATAGACTTTCTTTTGTTTACTTTTTTTATTACGCTCGGTTTCGTGACAGGAGAGAATATCCTCTATTTGAGAGAGGCATATACTTCAGGCATACTATCAGTGATGATAACGGGCATATATCGTGTATTCTTTGCTTTACCGCTCCATGTATTTGCTGCGAGTATCTGTGTGATGTTTTGGTGGAAGGCTCTCTCTTACGATTTTTTTTCTTGGAGGTATATAGTTTTCTTCCTCTCGGGATTCATCAGTGCAACGATAATCCATAGTATCTATAATCTCCTCATAGAAAAAAACAGCTTTATCCTCCTTATTATTTTCGTAGGTATTGGCTATATGGCATTCACTCAGTGGATACTTCTTGAAGAAATACCTACAAAAAATGAAAGTGGGAAATCCACCTAAGTCACTATTTTCGGTATTTCTACTCGATACTTTCTCCTTCACTCAATATCATGCAGAATTGAGATTTTTTTGGTAGGTTTGATAGAATCAGCGAGTCTCTCTGGCCACTCTATGAGACATATAGAGTCAGGATTCTCGAATATATCCATAGCTCCAATGAGAAAAATATCTTCGAAAAATTCTATCCGATACAGATCAAAGTGATAGATATCGAGGCCATACTTCTGATAGTATGTATAAGTCGGTGATCTGACTATGAGTCGGTCATCACTGAAGTGAGAACGTAGAAGCGCCCGAATGAAGGTACTCTTACCGCTTCCGAGATCACCAAAAAAGAAGATCCGATCTCATGGAGTAAGGGGAAAAAGAAGAGGAGGTATCTCATCTTCAGAAACTGCATCGTAAGTGTCAAGAAAAAAATCGTGAGATTCTTGCATGATAAAATGAAATATGTTATGCTCATACTGTATTTATTATTATCTTATATGCAAGAGTCTACTTCTTCAGCGAACCTCATGCCGAAAATATCACGGACACCATTTTATTTTTCTGTATTGCTTCTTCTTCTCGTTATTGGTCTTTCTCTATGATTTTTCTTCTATAATCTTCATCTCGAGCAATCAATAGGAGAGAAAAAGGACGCCATAACTCAAACTCAGACATCCATCGATGATATCAGTCGAGACCGTAAGGTCATACTCACCAAGATTGAACAATCTGGAACCATACGACCTTCGATAGACCTCAAGGGTATAGTAGATGGCTTCTATGAAGCTGCTACAAGTGCGAATGTGAGACTCAAATGATTTAATATAGTCAACGATGTCATCTCTACAAGTCTGATATCGACAGAACCGTATGGTATCAATCATCCTGATGCTGCAAGTACGATCATCGAGATGATGCGAAAATACACACTCGGTAAAGTAGGAAAATTCACTCTTGATCCTATCACAAATATGAGTGGTGATCTGAAGTCTAGAACTACTTCAATACAATTTACAGTCGTATCCACTCCTAATAAATAATTTCTTCCTCATGAAAACAACTCATTCTAGTTCAGAGAACCGTATTACCGCACCTATATGTCTAGGCATCGCACTTCTTTTGGGTATATTTTTTCTCAAGCCTTCGTACGCGACCTATATAGAAAATACCTCTATAGTATCGAGTCTTGAAAAAGAACAGACTAAGCTCACTGCAGAATACGAAAGCCTAAAGGCCGTAAAAGATAATATAGGATCAGTGCTCTCACTCGATAAACTTGAACGCATACAGAAGCTTGCAAAAAAATATGATAATAGTGACATCATGTCGAGCGTCATGCTCAATAATTTTACAAAAGATAGTTTGAGCGAGTCCGCCCTCATCATTATATCTTCGATCTCTGTAAATAAATGAAAGAAGCTTCCGAATGGTCTTTCTCTTGGGAATGTAGCAATAACTCTTCAATGAAAGACTATCGCTGATATCATAAAATACATTACTTACCTCACCCAAAGTACAGACTATATATTCACCCTTGACTCTATATCACTCCCCATAGATACTGCTCCTGAGGAGACGATGATTGGAAGTTATGGCCTGAGTATCAGCCTTTGAGTATACTACTACGAATAATAGCCTGACTCATTCCTTCTTTCTTAACTTCTAGTTATTCTTTATCATGTTATTCTTTTCTCGCATCTCTATAAAAGATAAAGCATTATTTTATGAAAATGTTGCAAATCTCCTTGAAGGTTGAGTGACGCTTCTGATGGCACTAAAGTGACTTCGCGATCGTCTCCCTATCGGAAAACTTCGAGAGAGTTTAGATAATATTATATTCTTCGTAGAAGGATGAGATGCTGTCAATATAGCTATGCGAAAGCTTCCAAATTTTTTCGATGAACAAGAAGTAGCTATAGTCGAAAGCGGAGAGCAGACAGGTATGATACAAGAATCATTCCTTGCTATAGCAAATGATCTTCGTGCCCAAGAAGAACTCAAGAATAAAATCACGAGTGCTATGACATATCCCATCATCATCATGCTTTTTCTCGTTCTTGCTATATCGATAGTAATGATCTATGTAGTACCTCAGCTTATGCCGATCATAGGAGAGATGAAGGGCGAGCTTCCTTTCACTACGAAGGCTCTCATATGGACGAGTACTTTTCTCAAAGAAAATATTCTCTATATCATAGTATGACTAACCGGTATGAGTCTCATATGAGTATGATATGCTCGTACTGAGCATGGAGCGACTCTGATCGACCATGAAAAAATCACTCTTCCAATAGTTTGACTCGTCTATAAGAACTATCTTATCGTCAGGACGATGTCGACATTCCATCTTCTCAACAGTGCTTGAGTGAGTATCGTAAAAACTCTTAGGCTCACATGAGCAAGTTCAGGGAATATCATTATCAAAAAACTGTTTAATGCTATTTCTGATGATATTGCGTGAGGAAGCAAGATATCTCTTTCGATGATCGAGAGAGATAAAGAGCATACATTTTTCACCCCCGATATCATACAGATGATTGAGAGTGCCGAGCGTACATCGACTATTGGGACTATCTCTGCGAAGATCGCTACTCAATATAAGAGAGAGGTAGATTTCGCACTCGGAAATATGGTAAAATATATTGAGCCTGTCGCTCTTCTGCTTGCATGAGTTTTTGTACTTTGGTTTGCTATTGCCATATTTTGAGCTATCATGCAGATAGTGAGTATTGCCTGACAATAGCGTATATGGTTACCTTTTCTCATTCATCACGAGGGTTCACTCTTTTCGAGCTCATGATAGTGATTGCTATGATAGCACTACTCTTATGAAGTAGTATTTTTCCATATACGTACTATATGGATCGAGCTCGTGTAGAGAAGACGATCGATGCCATATCCCAGAATTGGATCATAGCACATCAGGATATACGCTGAGGACTTCTTCATCAAGGCACTCTATCACATGCACATATATATATTGAGATGAAAGAGTGAGATGGGTTTATCACGCTTTCGACCTCTACGGGAGGATCAAGCCCAAAAAAAGAATATAAGAAATATGTATTCGATAAGAGTATAAAAATCCTGGAATTGACAGGAAGTATCGATGCTGCTACGACGAATATCATCTATCATATATACCCACCATTTGCTACAGGGGCATTCTCTACTTGAGGTATGACTGAATCTTCTATGACCTGAGTGATACTGACGGTCGGATATCCTGGGGCAAGCCGAGAATCTCGGAGGGCTCGGGATATGATACTCAGACCATATTTTTATTAGAAATCCTCTATTATTGCAATTTTTTGCTCTATATGTATCTTCGCTCACTCAAACATTCTCAATCCTGATTCACTCTTATAGAACTTATAATCGGTATGACGATATTTTCTGTTGGTATGACTGCGATCCTGGCGCTTATCTCATCGACTATAGATACTTCCATCGCCTCTCGCCAAGAGATTATCGCTTCGAATATCCTCAGGGAACAAGTCGAGCTGATAAAGAATGTACGTAATTCAAATGTAAGAAGTTTTATCCCATGGGATACGGTATTTACGGGATGATCGAATCCATGATATCTTCTGCCATGATCCTATATTATAGAGAACGATTATACCTCTACTGGGGTCGTCTATACGGTAGGAACAAGCACTCCAGAGAAAAGTCCTGTCTATATGGATAATGTCACAACTCTTCTTGCAACAACAACAAATATAGAATGACGATTTAATGCTGTAAGACTCTACTACGATACCAATATGCGACTCACTCATAGTATCACATCCACCGGAAGTACTTATGCATCCTATATGATAGTATCACCACTCATCGTAGGAAGTCCCCTTGGTCCTGTAGTACCGAAGACAATAACTGGGAAAAACCAATGATTCATACTCGATGCGCGAGTCATAGCAAAGTCTCGTACAGGATATCGGGAGTATGACTTAAAGACAGTGATTACTGACTGGAAAAAATAGATGGTATATTGCCAAAAGAGCCTAAGAATATTTTTATGAAACATGTATACAAAACATCAGGATTCACACTCGTCGAGATGATACTCACGACGACGATTTTTGCTGTGATGAGTATAGCGGTCATGTCTATATATATCCAAACGACTAACCTCAGCAACCGACTCAAAGCGACACGATATCTTTCTGAGACTTCTCGTGAGATCACAGAGCGTATAGCCGAAGACATAAAAGAAAAGGGGATAAGCATGAAATACTCAAAATATGATGATGGTACTCTCGGTAATGATCTTTGGAGAAATCCGAGCTACCTCAGTGGATGAGAACTTCTTACCATTGGATCAGAATCATCAGTCTATCGGAGTTATTTCTATGGGAAAAAGGTAGGAGCAACTCTCTCACTCTGTACTCCGGTCGAGAAGAAAGATAGTGTGACGGAATGTGGACTCTATACTATACCATCCACGATACTTGCCCTCACCGATACGCTCAATCCTGACTTTTCACAAGCATTTAATCTCGTGGATAGCTTCATCCCTGAAGAAGGAAAAAAACGAGTGAAAATCGAAGATCTCAAGTTCTATATTTCATGAGATGGAAATACTACTGAGAAAAAAGCTACAATCGTATTCACTCTCGTACTTATGCCTCGCATAGGTGTACCACTTATGGGTATTTCTGAAAGTAAACTCAGAGTCCAAACCACTATCAGTGAGCGATTTTTTAAGCAAAATTAACATTATATTTAGTTATATATGATATCCCATTTTACTTCATCTCGTCGTGGATTTTCTATACTTATGGCACTCTGATCTACTGGAGTACTACTGATTATAGTTATTGGTATGGCAAGCGTATTTCTCTCAGAGATGCGGCTTTCTCGACTGCAGTATGATTCTATACTCTCTGCGACCCAAGCAGAATGAGTATTTGAGTATGCAATGCTGAAAGTAAAAAATCATAGAGATGGATTTAGCGATACTCTGAATGGATCGAGTCCTGATGCTCTCATATTCTCTGGTGCCAGTCCACGGACAGATAAAGTGGAAATACAATATAAGATAGAATCTCAGAGTAATGCTCTCGTCTTTTCTGGTGGAAATAATAACTATACGATATTTCCACTTTTCATAGGAAAATGTCAGTGATATATCGATGCTCCTATGAAGTCATGTAATCCAAGTACATATACTGGAGTTGTACGAGTAGGAACTATCACTGAGCTTTCTACTACCTGAAATCCGAGTAATCTCTCGTGGAGTATCGTAGCTATGAGTGGAAGTGAAAATGTCAGTATTGCCTGAAAATGACCAATAAATGGCTCTGAAATTGGTACAATGCGCCTCCAGTGAGAATCTTGCTACAATAGCTTGGGAATAGAACTCCCTGTAGGTCAACCAAAAAATAGTGATGGATCGTGTCCAAATCCGTATAATAAAGCCTCAGGTGGTGATAGTATCAATTACTTCTACGATCTCACGGGATCAACTATGGAATTCCTCAAAAACTTAGGAAGATTCAATACTATGAGCATAAATGATCCCTATATTCTCATATTTAGTTCGTGAGGATCAGCAAATATCACCCTTAAAACTGATACTCCCTTCACACTTCCAGAGCTCAAAATCACGACAGAAGCCCGTAAGGGGAATGCTCTCCAGTCGATACGATTCACAGAAGATAAGAGTAAGTACTATGATGCTCTCAAATACGGAATCTATAATACAAGCCCATAGTAAAGGCTACCCCAGCCTAAAGGCATGGGGCTTGCCCGTTCTCGTATACACGAAGTATCTATTCTCCTTCTAGGAATTATTGTCACTGATCATCAATATATTTCTTTATCATCTCCTCCTGGTGCACTCCTACGGA
>JANNCQ010000063.1:0-5955 GCA_031386685.1 Candidatus Altimarinota bacterium
CGCATATCCTTTCTCTCTCACAATCAAAAATACACTCTTAGCAGAGTGTATTTTCTGTGATTGTTCGTTCGAAAGGCAACGGCATGATTCATCCCCAGCCTTAAAAGGCGTGGGGTTTTCTCAAAGTTGTTATAAAAAAAACTTCCAAAAGGAAGTTTTTTTTATTCATTATCGAAGTCACCACCTCGAGATCGTTCGATCTCATAGAATTTCTGATGCTGTTTTTCGAACTTCAGATCGACCTGTCCTGTCGGTCCATTTCGGTTTTTTCGGATGAATATATTGGTCACATTCGGAGTTTCAGAGAATTCATTATAGTAGTCATCACGGTAGAGCATCAGGATGATATCCGCGTCTTGCTCGATCGCACCTGACTCTCGAAGGTCTGACATTATCGGCCGCTTATCGGGACGTGCTTCGAGCGCACGAGAGAGCTGAGAGAGAGCAATGACAGGGACATCGAGTTCACGAGCGAGAGACTTGAGTCCACGAGAGATCTCTGATACTTCTTGGACACGATTGAAGCTATTCCCACTCGAGATGAGCTGGAGATAGTCGATGACGATAAGATCGAGTCCAGATTCCATCTTGAGTCTTCGAGCTTTGCTCTTGAGTTCGAGGATTCAGGCTCCAGCAGGGGAGTCATCGATATAGATTTTGGCACGTGAGAGTCGCTCGAGTGCATCCCCCATCTTTGCGAATTCATCTTCTGAGAGTTTGCCTTTCTGGAGTTTCCAGCTATCGACAGCCATTGAGGCCGCGATCATACGATCGGTCAGTTGTTCTTTGGACATTTCGAGAGAAAATACTGCAACATTTTTTCATTTTTCTCAAACATTCTGAGCAAAGTTCATCGCGATTGCTGTCTTTCCCATAGAGGGGCGAGCCGCGACGATGATGAGATCTCATCGCTTGAATCCTCAGAGCTTGAAGTCGAATCCCTCATATCCTGAAGATACACTATTTGCCTGAGAAAGTGTAGGATCAGCATGGATCGCAGCGAATTCTTCATAGCGGGCATTGAGTATGTCTTTAATATGGACGAGCTTATTCTGGATGAATGTCTGTGTTACAGAGAAGAGTGATTTCTCTGCTTTTTCGAGGAGTTCATTGATCTCCGTGATCTCATCGAATCACGCTTGGGTGATCTCACTTCACGCTCGGATCAACTTCCGAAGGACAGATTTATTTTTGACGATCTGTGCATACTGGAAGATATTCGCACTGGTAAATACACTCGTCATGAGGTCAGCCAAAAATGCATCTCCTCACAGAGAGTCGAGTTTTTTCTGGTCATCGATCACTTCGCGTACAGTGAGAGAGTCTATAGGGCGATTGCGCGCATAGAGATCGATCATAGCAGCATAGACGATACCATGAGCGGGATCATAGAAGTCATCGGCCACGAGGATACTCGCGACCTGGATCATCCCATCTTTATCGATGAGGATAGATCCGAGGACACCGCGCTCGGCTTCGATACTATGTGGGGGAGTAGTGAGTGACAAGAAGAAGTTATTTAATTGCGATTATTTTTGTTGTTATAGCATTATTTGTCTGAAATACAAGTTTAATCTTTTTTTGTGATAACAGTTCATAGCTCACAATACGAGATTTTTGATCTGTATTATTGTAGATTTTTTTATACGTTCCATCATTTTTAAACTGTAGAATGAAGTCATTAGGAAGGTCTTCGTTTCAAGGGGATGCAGTATCAACGGAGAATAAGTAGTACAATCCATTTTTTCACATTTCGCTTTGTAGTAGTCTATCAAACGATCAATAGCTGTACAGTATCTTTGATTTTGTATTGTAAAGATAGTATCCTGGATAATTTTTATGTAAGATTTGAAATGAATACCTATTTCTTCAAAGATTTTTTAAAGAAAGTTCATCTGCTATGCATACTTTTGCATTTGCTCTATAATTCTGAGTAGTTCCCAAATCTTTATCACAAGAAAATCATTCATTTTTCCATTCGGTAATAATTGTATTTTTATAGTATAATGACGTCGATTCTTGAGTCTGTCTAACAGAAAAATTATGATTCTTACTTATAACTGTAACGGCATCTTTCGCATTTACTCAGAGTGTGTAGAGTAGAGAAAATACAATAATAATTGAATAGATGATTTTCATATTTTTTATAGAATTTAAATAATAAATTACTTCTCCCCTCCAAAATTCCCCGCTAGCTCCTCTTCCGTCACGAGCTTCTGGATGAGGTCAGCGATCTCCTGATTATAAGGAGTGAGATTTTTGAGCTTGATGAGCGTCTCGACTGCTTCCTTGCGTTGTCCGAGAGAGATGAGTCACTGAGCATAGATCCAGAGGATCTCAGGATTATGTGGATACTGCTTCAGGTAGCTGCGAGCGTAGAGGACGACATCATCAGGAAGACTCATCTCTGAGGCAAGATGCGTGAGGGTATAGAGAGTCTCTTCTGTCTCACCACCAAGAGAGAGTACCTTCTTATAGAGCTCATAGCTCACATCATACTTTCTCTGCATTGCGAGATCTGTCGCTAGATGTGTGAGAACCTCGATATCATCAGGATTCTCTGTAGCGATATCCTTCAGGATGAACTCGGCCTTCGCAAAAGCATGATCTCGCTCGTAGAGACTTGCCATAAGGAGATTGAGCTCACGGTTATCTTTCTCTATAGAGAGTCCACTGACGATGACTGCTCTCGCATCATCGATCTGCCCACGGGCTATGAGAGTCTTCACATTATTGATGATCTCGACGAGCTTTTCTCGCTTCTCTGGTTTAATATGAGATTTCTTATGTGATTTTACTACCGTTACTTCCTCCTTCTTCTCCTCATATCTTGATTTTTTTTGTATCTGAGTCTTCTGAACATTTTGCGGTTCAGGGACCCTTAGATCTGTTATTTCTTCTTTTTCTACTTCTCATTCTACGATTTTTGTCATTTCTCCTTTCTCTAGGATAGGTTGGGTAGAAAGAGACTCGATGATTTCTATTGGAGGTGATATATCAGTAATCTCTGGTGCGATAACTCATATTTCTCAGAGATGAGTCTGTCCAATATAGGATGTATCGTCAGCTTGTCAGACTTCTTCCATGCTATCTCATGTAACAGCATCAAGGGGAAGAGATGCCTCCAAAACATCTCATACTTTTATTTCCTGGAGTTGATCTTCGTTATAGAGTATGGGATTATCGAGGATCACTCCATCTATGGATGTGAATTGTGATTCTATCACTTCAGGATTCTTCACTTCCAGAGATTCAGCAAAAGGGGATGCTTGAGGGGTGATAAGAGGCATTTCACTCATAGGAGGCTCAGAGAGAAGAGTATTTCTCTTGGGGAAAAGTACGAAGAATACACGTCTAAAATACAAAAATCCATCATATCCGAATATTCACGCTATAATAAGCATACAAGCAAAAACGATCATTGCTTCTATCGATGCTACTTGATTCACGAAAAGAAATTCCATAAGGGAAAAATGCGAAGTCGAATTGTATTAAAATTGTATACTTTCAAGGAATGATCTCCATAGGAAAAAATCCTTTAAAGAATGAGCTTTCCTGATATTTACAAGAACAATGATAAGGACAAAAGTGAAATTTGCAAACGAGAAAGATGAATTCATAGGGGTTTCATGAAATTTAGAAAAATAATTTGCAATTCTCCCGAGTTCTTATATAATCCACCGCGTTTCACCCATTATATTATAGGATTTTCACTTATGGACTCTACTCTCATTGCAGCTATCCAAGCAAGCACTCAAACAAGATCTGATACTCAAGAACTTAAGACTGGTATGGAAATAGAAGTACACCAAATTATTAAAGAAGGTGAGAAGGAACGCATCCAATTATTCCGATGACTTATCATTGCTATGCGAGGAAAGACTGAGCTCGATAAAGTCATCACGGTGCGTACCGATATCGATGGTATTGGTATTGAGAAAATTTTCCCGATCAATTCTCCATTTATTTCTAAAATTGTCGTACTAAGACAGTTCAAGGTTCGTCGTAAAAATATCAGATATATCCGTGATCTTACCGGAAAAGCTGCACGACTCAAAGAAATCAAATAATTATTTATTAATTATAAAAGTTGTATATTGTAAAAAGTTCTTCAAAGGGAACTTTTTTTTATGGTATGAGATACGCTATGTTTAAAGCAAAAGAATATAAAATTCTTCACATTCACCCCTTGCTATTTCAGTGAAGTTCATGTGAAGAGGACTACTGATTTTCCTGAATACATAGCGTATACGATAATCATGTCAAATGTTTTTTTTCTTTTGACTTCATGCGAGAAAAGAATAAAAATACATCTCTGCAACAGCGGTAAATACGTAAGAAAATAATAACAATATAGTTGACCAATGTCTTCCCACCTAGGAACCTTTATGACTCCAAATTTCTCATTTTCTCATCTCGAAGAAACTATTTCTCGACTTTCCGTATCGATAAGAAAGCAAGACTTCTTAACTTACTTTAAAAAGTTCTCCCTTTTAGAAACTACTGATGATAGTATCACCCTCGGAGTAGTATCATGATTTCATCGGGATAATCTCTCAAAAAAATTCTATGATGAAATCAAGTCCACTATTATTGAAATTGCTCCAAGTATCAAGAGTATAGATATCGTCGTCGATGATGCTATAGACACTAAGGGTCCCGAGGCTGTCATAGAATGTCGACTCTCTCTTAAGGAAAGTGAAAAAAATACCAAGAAGCAGCAAGTAGAATGAGTCGAGATCGTCGAAGGGATCAATAGTCGTCTGATAAGTGATAGATATCGCCTGGATAACTTTATCATTGGACCGTCGACACAGCTCGCTCATGCAGCTTCTGAGGCTGTTGCTCGTAAGCCAGGAGCCTCCTATAATCCTCTCTATCTCTATGGGAATGTAGGCCTCGGAAAGACTCACCTCCTCCAAGCGACAGCCAATAGTATCCGTGAAAAACACAAATCCCTAAAAGTCGTCTATACGACAGCTGATAGATTCCTGACAGACTATGTAGCAAGTATTAAATGACGATCTGTAGATAAGCTCAGAGAAAAATATCGACAGATCGATGTCCTCGTCATCGATGATGTCCAGTTCCTCGCTGGGAAAAAATCGACTCAAGAGGAGCTCTATAATATCTTCAATATTCTCTATGAAGCAGGAAAGCAGATAATCCTCTCAGGAGATCGCCCACCAAAAGAACTCACAGAACTCGAACCCAGACTTCAGAGTCGCTTCGAATGGGGGATCACTGTCGATCTCGGAGAGCCTGACTATGAGACTCGTCTCGCCATCATACAAGAGAAGGCTCGTACTCGTGAATTCATCCTGACCCAAGAAGTATCAGAGTTTATTGCTGAGAATGTCACGACGAATGTACGAGAGCTCGAAGGTATCCTCAATCAAGTAATCGCAGAATACGATCTCAAAGGGACGCCACCAACCCTTGAAAATGTCGCATTCCGCCTTTCGAAGCTCGCTGTACGATCTATAACTTCGAGTCTTACTGAAAGTCGTAGTATAAGAACAGGGAATTGTAGCTATGAAGATCTCGTCCAGGCGGTATCGTCACACTTCGGTATAGAGATACGTATGCTTCTCTCAGAAGATCGCAAAAAAGAAAATATGATCCCCCGTCAAGTCGCTATGTATCTCCTCAAAAATCGACTTCACTATACCTATGAACGTATCGGGAATATCTTCTCTGGTCGAAACCATACTGCCGTCATGTATAGCTGCAAGAAGCTCGAGACGATCATGAAGAAAAATCAACAGGTAGTCTATGAGGTGAATGTGATACGAGATAAGCTCGGGATATAACTATTGTTATAATTGCAGCAATTAGGTTTACATTTTCTGGTAAGATAATTCCGTAAGGAATTATTCTCTAAGAAATTGTACCTATGCCTTCTTGTTATGCATATATGGAACTCAAGCAAAAAATGTTAGATGATATACTCTC
>JANNCQ010000065.1:0-20218 GCA_031386685.1 Candidatus Altimarinota bacterium
GAGAGTATATCATCTAACATTTTTTGCTTGAGTTCCATATATGCATAACAAGAAGGCATAGGTACAATTTCTTAGAGAATAATTCCTTACGGAATTATCTTACCAGAAAATGTAAACCTAATTGCTGCAATTATAACAAAACTATCTAATAAAATTAGGACTTCAGATTATATATTTTTCTCACTTGAGAGATATATCTCGTATAGTCGTCGACCATATACCTGTAGATGGACCAGATGCATCGAGA
The DNA here is from genome assembly GCA_031386685.1 of Candidatus Altimarinota bacterium. Classification (GTDB taxonomy): domain Bacteria; phylum Patescibacteriota; class Gracilibacteria; order BD1-5; family UBA2023; genus JAGOMW01. Next base: position 248 of record JANNCQ010000065.1, read on the forward strand.
ATCTTCAGGTTTTCATATCCGAGTACCCCTAGTATGATAGCTACATGCCCTATATTACCTGTATCGTCCCAGAGAAAGAAGAGATCTCCTGATTTGATTTCTGGTATTGACTGTACCTCCTTCGTCATCTTCTGAAGATATCGAGCAGTTCTATAGAAATACTGATTCATACATCCTATATCGATGAGCGCTCGAGAGATAAGGTGTGAACAATCGATCCCAATCTCCTTACTTGATCCATCTCCTCCGAGTATATAGGGATAGTCGATATATTTTTTTGCTGAATCGATCAAATCTTGACGAGAAGCATATTCCTGAAATTCAGGAGTGAAAGTGATATATCGATTCAAATATCGGACGATACGATAGTATATATCCATATGTATGAAGATTATTTCTCCGAAGTGCTTGCCCACCACTCGCCTAGTCATATGATTCTCTGAGTCAGATCTTTTCCGAGTGGAGTAAGTCCATAAGTTCATTCTGTTGTACATTTTTCGAGTATTCCTGCTTCTACGAGTTCTGAGAGTCGATCGGTGAGGATCTTCGTATTTGGCTTACCAGTATGTTCTCGGATCGTCGTGAATGTATGATGATCGAGGGAGATCGCATGCATGATAAAAATACTCCATTTCTTTCCAAGAAGAGTGAAGAGTTTCGTCATATTTGGGCAGGCACAGCTTGGAGATTTCACCATATTTTTTTCTGAGTTATTTTTATAATAGTCAATTTCTTTTCTAAAGCAAAATAATTTGCATTTCAAGTGGTTCTCTATAGAATCTAATTACTTTATATTTTAAACTAAATTATATGTCTTTTCTCTCAAATCTGAACTGGCGATACGCGACGAAGAAATTCGATACGACGAAAAAAGTCACTCCAGAAGACCTTGATACTCTCCTCGAAGCGATACGACTCACTCCGACATCTTTCGGGATGCAGCCATATCATTTCTATGTTGTATCGAATCAAGAAATAAAAGATAAAATCCAAGCTGCAGCATGGAATCAACCACAGATTGGGGCATCTTCCCATTTGATTGTATTTACTGCTCGCATAGACCTTTCTGTGTTAAAGGAGGAATTTTTTACCCTTCTTTCTTGAGGTAATCCTGAAGTACGTGCAATGCTAAAGGGGTACGAAGATATGGTAGGAGGATTCGTCGAAGGTAAAACTGATCCTAAAGATATCCTCGCATGGAGCGCGAAACAAGCCTATATCGCTCAGTGATTTGCTCTCGCGGCAGCTGCTGAGCTCGAGATTGACTCTTGTCCGATGGAATGATTTGATCCTGGAGCTGTAGGACAGATACTCGGACTCCCAGAATCTCAAAAAGCTATAGTGATACTCCCGATCTGATATCGCGACCCCAGTGATTCGCCTCGTCCAAAATCTCGATTCACGAAAGAGTCACTCTTTACAGAAGTGAACTAGAGTTGAATAAATGTAAAAAAACTATAGTATCCGAATATGGAACTATGGTTTTTTTATGCCATCATCGGATCAATTTCGATAGGAATCAATGGATATCTCGTGAAATTACTCGCAGATAAAAAAGTAGATGGTGCTATACTCACTTTCCTTCAAGGTATGGCATATCTCGTTTTTTGAAGTTTCGGAATTTTAGTTGGAGGAGAAGATTTTTTTGATGTAAAAGAGATCCTTCCACTCATCTTATCTGTTGTGATAGCATGTGTTATATTTCTCAATCTCAGACTGCGTATTCGAGCATTAAGATATCTATCAAGTTCTGAGTACTATATCGGTTATCGAATATCTATGACTCTTGGATTAGTCATAATAGGTATTATCTTTCTCGGAGAATCTCTCACTTCTTCTCAGCTCTTCTGACTCATGCTTTGAAGTGTCGCGATATTGTTTCTCTTTGAAGATGATGCAAAACTTCGTACTTCTCGAAATTGGTGAAGATCTCTTTTTTTCCTTTTTGGGAGTGTGATAGCTGGCATCTGTATACAAGTAATTGGTAAGATGCAGTGACTGTCATCTCTTCCGATATCAGTGATGCTTTTTTGTCAGGGAGTGACTATGCTTTTTATAACGGGATTATATGACTTTTCTGCGATTCGAAAATTTTGTGGCACTTCGAAAGAAGCGATATTTTCTATACTCATAGTGGGCATTCCAGCAACGATATGTGTTTATATTTCAGCAGTATTCAATCTTCTTACATATCATGCTGGATGAAACGTCAGCGTCGTGACAAAAATATATGCATACTCTTTATTCGTCCCAATCTTTTTGTCGATAATTTTCTCAGGAGAAAAAGTTACCTACAAAAAAGTCATTGCATTTTTCCTCACTCTAATGAGCCTCTACTATCTCGTATAGTTTTTTCGATGAGCTTGAACTGCTATTTGGTTTTCTTAAGTAATGTTTTCATAGTATCAAGATCAACATCTTTGGGTATTTTCACTTCTTTATTTACATTGACATCTTTTGACATAAAGGGTCAAACCTTCTTCTCTTTCTCTCGTTTTTTCTCACTTTCTGGCAGACTTCCTGCAGAAAGTATAGAATTTCCATCGATGATAGATGTTCCATGATAGAGGGGATTGCTACTTATCTTCTTCACCTCCTTCCTCTTGCCATAGATATAGAGGGGAATGGTGACGAGAAGTCACCCTACCGAAAAGAGTAGAATCCAGTCTTTATAAGCGATGATAGAGTCGTATACGTATCCATATTGCTCTGTCCAAGAGAGAAATCCTTGCCCGAGAAATGAGAAGTGCTCTCCATCTTTCCAAAAAGTCGTCATACCTTCATCCCAAATAAAGAGAAGTACCGTAAAGAGGAGAAAGAAGAGAAAGAAAAGGATTTTTTTCATAAAAGAAAAGTGAGAAATAAAGAAGGGTGAATGTGCGTATTAATTTTTGATGATCTCATATACCTCAGGTTCAGGATCGATATCGAGGTGGAGTGTGATACTTGCTCCTGTGAAGCGCGCACCAAGCTGAGACTCGATCAATTCTGAGAGGGGTGTGTGCATTTTGGAGTGATATACCTTTATCGCGGAAGACGATATGTGCTTCGATGAATATATCATCTCCTGATCGGCGAGTTTTGAGATAGTGATATCATTCGAGACCAGCTTCATCTCTAAGGATCGCCCCGATCTCTCATACTTCATCCGTACTCAGTGACTGATCGAGGAGCATAGAGATGCCACTCCAGATGATGGGAAGAGCATTTTTCCCGATCCAGAGAGCAATACCGATAGCAAATATCGAGTCAGCCCACCAGAGGGAGAAGTACTTCGTCAAGAGGAGCGCAATAAGTATACCACCATTCATGAAGAGATCCGAAGAGTAGTGGAGAGCATCAGACTTGATGAGGAGTGAATTGTTCACTCGTGCTATGCGAAGGAAGTTCCACATGATGATCGATGTTCCCATTATCGCGATGATCATAGAAAAAATCTCAGGAAGAGATACTTCCGGTGATTTTTTTGCGAGAAAATTTATTACCCCATTGTATCCAAGAAATACTCAAGATCAGAGTACGATCAATCCTTCAAATATTGCAGCAAATCCCTGGACTTTTCCGAGCCCGTATGCATATTTTTCGGTACGATGTTTTTCTGAAAGTTTGAGCGCGAGGGCATTCACTCCAGAGACGAACATATCCATAAGTGAGTCGAGCGCTGAGCCCAGTATCGCGAGTGATCATGATGCAAAACCGATAATGGCCTTCAGGATAGCGAGTATGATCGATACCACGAGGGCAAATCAGATACCGAAAGGAGGTGTGATAGGAGGATGGATCATGAAAGGATTCTATGTTTTTTTTGAGAGAAGACAATAGTATAGCACTTTCTACGAAACCATGAAGGATTATCTTCTTCTTGATCACTAGATCAAGAGTATTCATAGATTTTTACCCTGGAGTTAAGCCTGAGTTCTCCTGATATATTTTCAAAAATACTGTCTTCTTGGGATGATTTATCAGATAAGTCACTCTTTGAAATATTTATTTATATGACCATTGAGAATATCAGTGAGAGAGTTCCGGATGATATGTCCAAATCGAACAGAAGTCGTAAAAAATACTGAATTAGAGCAAAGAAGTAAAATATTTATGATTTTTTGTGTAAGCATATTCGGACCTTCCTCTACTTCACTACTATGCATATAGGTATGAATATCACAGAGTGTATGTCACTATATTTAATGATATTTACTATTTTTATTCAAACAATTTGACGGCAGTCATAAGAAGACATCAGATCACGAAGAGTGCGACAGTGGGGTATTTTTTCTGTGTCTGAGAATGGATGACAGGGAGGAGATCAGCCGTAGCAACATAAAGGAGTGATCCCCCTGCGAATGCTGTCACAAGACCAGTGAATATCTCTGACATATTCGAAAGTATGAGATCTGAGATCACGAATCCAATCGGTGCAGTACAGGCAAAAATGAGAAGAAGGATAATCTGGATATGTCTCTTGAATTTACTCTCACGAAATATCGCTGCGAGAGAGAGTGATACAGGTATCTGGTGTATAGCTACTCATGCGAGTACTGCATAACCTACTTCACTTGATATCCCGAATCCTGCTCGTATCCCAAGTCCGTCGATGAGCGTGTGTATGGATATCGCAATCCAAGATACGAGCGCGACATGATCATAGTGCTCATGTGGATCTTCATGGGTATGATCTCCGTGTCCATGGTCATGAGCATGAGGAGTGAGCACTTCTTCTATCAGGTAGATAAGGAGAAATCCACCGATAAATGCATAGACTGCGTACTCAGTCTGTTCGAGTGCTTCGGGAAGGATATGGACGATCGATACTGCGAGCATCGATCCAGCACCGAGTCCGATGAGAAGATTCAGGATCGACTTATCTACCTTCTTAAAAGTATAGAGGAGAAGTCCTGTCGCTGATATGAGCGTGAGAATGATGAGGGGAATAGTCATGGAAAAAATTATAAATTATAAAGGATAAGTGATGGATGAGTTTCAATCATTGCGAAGGACGAAGCGCCTACTTTTTTCTGCGCGTAGATTCTTCACAAGCTCAGAATAATAACTTATCGACACTTTGCGAGTTCTATATTGAGAAGAAATGGATTGATATTTTCACCGATGAATACGAGAGTATTGCTTATATCCTCTCATTTCCAGTGTTCATCTGGTACGAGAGTGATACGAGCTCATGCTTTCTGGAGGATATAGCGCATACCAGGTTTTTCTCTGAGATGTACGAATCCCTTGGCTCGGTATATCTCATAGGGAAGCTCAGTGAAAAATGTATCAAGTTTCCGAGTATCGAATGCAAAACTCCCTCGATAAGTATAGCTTGTCACCGATCCTGAGTGAATATGATCATCCTCAGCCCCTCTCATCTTATCCTCATCTTCGGTATCGATACGGGCAGTATCGAGGAGGAGATCGAGTGACACTACCGAATGACTCGTCCGTATGATCGGTGCCCAGGCATTTACTCTTCGTACAGTCGTCTCGATGAAGTCCATCTGATCTATCGAGACGAGATCCGATTTATTCATGATGACGAAGTCAGCGAATTCGAGCTGATCGAGCGCAGTATCTGTCGCCGATGTGATCTTGCCGGTGAAGTTCTCCGCATCCACGACACAGATGATCGAGTCGAGCTTCACGCGTCCCTCCATATCATTCATGAGAAATGACTGAGCAATAGGAAGCGGGTCACTCATTCCAGAACACTCGATGATGATATGATCGATGGAGTTGCCACTCGCAAGAAGCCTGTCTATCGCTTCAATGAAGTCCTTGCGTACAGTGCAGCACATGCATCCATCAGAGATCTCGACGATCTCTTCGGTCGATCGTTCTATAAGATCTGCATCGATCCCTGCAGACCCGAATTCATTCTCGACGACGGCGATCTTGCGTCACTGGGCATTACGGATGATATGATTGAGGAGAGTGGTCTTCCCACTTCCGAGGAATCCAGTAAGGATAGTTATAGGGATGAGCTTTTGCATGAGTGATTATTTACAGAGATTGCAACACTTGAGATATTCGACTGATTCAGATTTGATTGCCTCAGGCGCGAGAGGGAAGTGGGATTCAGAAATATGATTACACTTTGTACAGTATGAGAGCTTCACTCACTTTTCTTTATGGCCGTGACAGAGGGTAAAAATACGTTCATCATTGACTCGTATCTCATGGATGATGTGTTCTCGTATGAATGCATCGAGTATGCGGTAGAGAGTAGTCGAATTCATCTCTTTTGTATCGATGAAAAGCTTCTTAAGATCACTAAAGGTGAGAGAATATCCTCATTCGAGACTTTTGAGGATATGACGACGATGGATAGTAGAAAGCATAGTTTTTATGAATATTTCCTTATACTATGCATATTTTTGCAAATGCAAATATTTTTATAATCTTACATAAAAAAATCCTTCGAATATTTCGAAGGATTTCATAGAGTATAATCAAAATAATTACCTAAGAACGCAAGCATTACAAGACTTCATCCGTGCATAAGTCGTACTGGAGATATAAGGAGTTGTGAGCTTCGCATGAACATCATATATTGTTCCACAATTCTCACAAAAACTTACAGTCACACCATCATTTTCAGACGGGTTCTCACATTGACATGGAAATATCACTCGCTCTCAGGCGATCGTCATCTCATGGATGAGTCACTGCGCTGAGAATGCATCGACGATACGGTAGAGGGTCGCGAGATTCATGTGTCCGCTTGTGACGAGAGATGCCTTCAGATCAGAAAAAGTCACTCGAGAAGATTTCTGGAGTTCTTCGACAAACCGACGACGGGACATAGTGATACGAGAAGCAGACATAGTGACGAAAGGGATAGTTGTAATTAAATAGAACGAAGAAGAGAAGGCATGAAATATAGTGATTTTTTTTATAATTGCAAATATTTGCGAGAACAATATTACCAATTCCAGCTTGTTCCACTTGGTCCGATCTCGAAAATCTGATCTTTATAGAGGGCATTTTCTTTTGCTGTTTTGAGATCCTCTATGGGTTCATCCTGATTATCATCTGCGAGGTCGAAGGTACCATAGTGTATGCCGAGAGATTTATGGATTCCAAGCTCTCGCTGGAGTCACATACCTTCGAAAGGATCGGTATGGACTGGAGCCATAAACCATCGCGGCTTATAGGCACCTATGGGGATGAGCCCTATATCGAATCCTTCGGGATATTTCTCATATATATTTTCTATGAATGGACCATATCCGGTATCTCATGCAAAGTAGAGAGACTTTCCAGCTATCTCCATGCGAAACCCTCACCAGAGAGTTTTATTACGATCAGTGAGTCCACGAGCAGAGAAGTGCTGTGCTGGAAGGTAGATGATCTTTGCCTGAACATCTCCTTTTATATACTCCTCTTCTTGCCACCAGTCCATCTCTTTGGTATTTTCAATCTTCCTATCTTCGAGATATTTCTTATTGCCAAGGCCAGTGTAGATGAGAGGATTATACTTTTCTTTGAGTTTTCGAAGGGTCACGATGTCCATATGATCGTAGTGATTGTGCGAGAGGAGGACTATATCGATCGGTGGAAGATCTGAGAGCTTCACTCAGGGATCAGTGAAACGCCGTGGCCCAGCCCAAGTGAATGGACTGGCTCTATTTCCCCATACGGGGTCTGTCAGGATATTCAATCCTGCAATCTGTATAAGTACTGTCGCGTGTCCAACATAGGTCAATATAGCTTCGTCACTCATATTTCTTTCTGTAGGTACTACGGGGATGATTTCTCTCTTTTTCCACTTATTCTTCTCGCGATGGAGTAGCCAGTAAATAAGTCATCATTTTTTATCATCACTTCTTTCTATTCGATATGACTCCTTTGGTGACCATCAGATATTATAGAATCGCTTCCCATCGAAATGATCAGAGATTTCTCATCTATACCCCTTGCTCGCATGGAAGATATTGATCACGAAAAAAAGTATCGCTGTAAAAGCGATGCTTCAAAGGATACAGAGAATAAGAATTATAAGAGTATTCATGAATATTTGCGAATTTTTGCTTTTAATTGGAGCACGAAAGTATACAGCTGCACGAGTATAGAGAAGAAGTCTTTTTCTGCAAATTCTCTATACTATAAAAATAGACTGAAGGAGCCAGAATATACCACCAGCGAGGATCGTAGAGGCAGGGAGTGTAAGTACCCAGGCCAGAAGAATTGCTCGTATCGTACCACCCTGGAGTCCTCACTTACCGTGTTCATGTGCCATAGTTCCTGCGACTCAAGATGAGAGTATGTGTGTCGTCGAAACCGGAAGATGAAAGTATGATGCTGTCTGGATAGTGACGGCGGTCATCAGCGATGCGACAGTCGCTTGGGCATAGGTGAGCTTATCTTTCCCAATTTTCTCTCCTATAGTAATGACGATACGTTTCCAGCCTACCATAGTCCCGAGTCCAAGAGATATGGATATCATGATGATTACCCAGTAGGGAATTGCCTCAGTGCCTCAGATGATCCCAGGGATATCATACTTCGTCGGAAAAAATGCGATCAATATGAGCATAGCAAGACCGACTCATTTTTGTCCATCATTGGACCCATGGGCAAAGCTGACAAATGCACTTGAAGTGATGAGTGTTGTTTTTATCCAAGTTTTTGGATATTTGTTCCAAAATCTTCCGGGATGCTGGAAGAAATCACGATTTTTCACATACAGATGGAGTATATGCATAGCTCCAAATGCGAGCATAAAACCAACTACAGGAGATGCGAGAAGTGATTCGAATACTTCAAGTGTCTTTTTGAGTGGAAGGACAATAGTCGGATCAGTCAAATACATTACAAGTGATACTCAGAGGATAGATCCAATCAGAGTGTGCGAGCTCGATGCCGGAAGTCCCAGATACCAAGTCCCGAAATTCCATATAATCGCTGCTATCAGGAGTGCAAGTACAGCACAAATACCAAAAGCCATTCCAGAATGTGCAATCTTATCGAGAGGAAGGAGCTTCATAATCCCTATGGCGACTCATGTCCCTCCGACGATCACCCCCAGAAAATTAAAAAACGCTGCAAGGATTACTGCCTTTCTGGGAGTAAGCGAATTCGAATATATCACTGGTGCCACGGCATTTGCTGTATCATGAAATCCATTGATAAATTCGAATGTACAGACGAGTGCAAGACAGAGACCCGCGAAGAGGAGAGTATAATCCATAGACAAGATAGTAAGAGATAGAGATAGAGGTGAAGTATTTTTTCACTCGGTATCTTTTTATGGTCTCATAATATCATAAAAAAAGCAAATAAATATGGTATTTTCTTTGATTTTTCCCTCTTTTTCTGTACCATTTTTTATATTTCCTAATTTTCCTTCTCTATGTGCTGAATCTTCTGATATCTCGGTCGCAGTGGAAATGCCCATAAAGAAGTGCTTGCTGGTCTCCAGCGTCTTGAATACCGAGGATATGATAGCGCGGGGATCGCACTTATAAATCATGAGAAAAAAGTCGAAGTCATCCGCTCTGTCGGAAAAGTCAGTGGTCTCAAGATCAAATCCGATAGCTATGATCTCATGTCGTATCATGCGGGCATTGGACATACTCGCTGGGCGACTCATTGAGGAGTCACAGAGGCAAACTGTCATCCGCATACTTCGGCAAATGGAAGATTCGTCGTGATACATAATGGTATCATCGAGAACTATAGTGAACTCAAATCAGAGCTTGTAGAAAAAGGATATAATTTCCAATCGCAAACAGATACAGAAGTCGTGGTCGCGCTCTATGAAGATATATTTACCGGAGATCACCTCGAGACCCTCTCACTTCTGCTTGCTCGTATCGAGTGAGCATATGGATTGGTTTTTCTCGATGCATATCATCCAGACCGTATATTTGGTGCGAAGAAATGATCTCCGATGGTACTCGGATTTGGTGATGATGAGCGATTTGTCTCGTCGGATTATCGATCGCTTATAGGACTCATCGATGACTATATCATCCTCGAAGATGGTGATATGTTCATGCTCACTCCCGAAGATTATACCGTGCGAGCTTCCTGAGCTCCTGTCGAGCGGTCTCACCACGCCGTCGATGAGACAGAGAAGCCGATCGACCTCGGAGATTATCCCCACTTTATGCTCAAAGAGATCTTCGAGCAAGGAGAGGTCCTCCAAAATGTATGGCGTGGGCGGATCGACTTCGAAACGGGAGAACTCCACTCTGATACACTTGCGAGGATATCGACTCTCGGTATTAGCAATGCTATCATCGTCGCATCTGGAACAAGCTATCATGCTGGACTCCTCGGGAAGTATTATCTGGAAGAATTCGCGAGTCTTCCGACAGATGTCGTCGTATCGACAGAATTCAAATATAAGAAAAAATTCATAAATACAGAAACACTCTATATATTCGTATCACAATCAGGAGAGACGATCGACACACTCGATGGGCTCAAGATCGTGAAAGAACAATGAGGTCATATATTCGGGATCGTGAATGTCCCAGGTTCGGCTATTGCTCGTACAGCCGAACAATGACTCTTCATCCGTGCATGAGTCGAAGTAGGAGTCGCATCGACGAAGGCATTCGTCGCGCAGGTCGGGTGTTTCCTCTTTCTTTCGCTCTATTTGGGCAAGAAAAAATGACTCGATTATCGTCGATATCGTGATGTACTCGCGTCACTCTCAGTCTTATCTGAGCGTATCGAAGACCTGCTTCTCAGCTCTGAAGCGATCCGGAAAGTCGCTGAGAAATATGCACACTATCAAAATTTCTTCTATCTCGGTCGCTCGCTCGAGCTTCCCATCGCGATGGAAGGATCTCTCAAGCTCAAAGAGCTCACCTATATCCACTCAGAAGCATACTCATCAGGCGAGCTCAAACATGGAAGTATCGCACTGATCGAAGAAGACTTCCCGACGATCATCGTGAATGGATGAGGTCCTCTCATGGCCAAAAATCACTCTTCCGTCGAAGAGATTAAAGCTCGAAGTGGGAAAGTCATCGGGATTATCGCATCGACTGATCCGAAGAAATCGGTCTACTCTGATGTCATAGAATTCACTCCTCTCCATGATGAGCTCAATGTCTTCCTCGAAGTGATCATCCTCCAGCTCTTCTCGTACCACGTGGCGAATGTGCTCGGTCGAGATATCGATAAGCCACGAAATCTTGCGAAAAGTGTGACGGTGGAATAGTTATTTAATCTTGATTTAAGTATGCTTAAGGCAGTTATTTTTGATATGGATGGTTTACTTATTGATTCTGAGCCTTTATGGAAAGATGCCGAAAGACAGATATTTAAAAAAGTAAATATTGATCTCGACTTTAATATGATGAATCAAACAGTCTGACTAAAAGTTTCTGAAGTAGTGCAGTACTGGTATGATCGATTTCCTTGGGATTTGCAAAAAACTCCTTTAGGCTCACTACAACAAGAAATAGTAAACGAGATGATACGATGAATAAAAGAAAAATGAAAAGAGAAAAAAGGGGTTCAATATATTATGAATTATATGCAAAATAAATGATTGCCTATTGCTATAAATTCTGCAAGTGATTATATCTTAATTCAAACGGTTATTGATAAGCTAGGAATTAGTAATTATATAACTATTATTCATTCAGGTCAAGATGAAGAGTATGGAAAACCTCATCCAGGCGGGTATATAAGTACATCAAGAAAGCTCGGCATACGTCCAGATGAATGTCTTGTTTTTGAGGACTCATTTAATGGAATTTTATCTGCAAAATCTGCTAGAATGAAATGTGTGGCCATACCGGAAGAACATAATCATGATAATCTTAAATTTTCAATTGCAGATATAAGATTGAGCTCGCTTGATCAGTTTAATGATGATGTTTTTGAAAAAATACTTAATTAATTTTAAAAATCTATGCGTATCATCTCCTGGAATGTAAACGGTATCCGAGCCACAGAAAAAAAATGAGAAATCCAAAATTTGATATCTCAGTATGATCCAGATATCTTCTTCATGCAGGAGATCAAAGCAACTCCTGATAAGCTCTCTTCATATCTCATATCTCCTCCAAGCTATACTGCCCACTATAACCCTGCAGAGAAAGCATGATATGCAGGCACAGGAGTATGGATCCATGATCGGGTGTATGAGCAAGCGAATATCAGATTTATGGATAGTTTCCCTGGTGATCCTACGGCCAATGAATGAAGAGTTGCTCATGTCGAGCTCACTCTCAAAAGTGATCAGAGTGTCTACGATATCTTCGGGATCTACTTCCCGAACGGAGGTAAAAGCGAAGAAGCATGGAAAGGCAAGCTCGTCTTCTATAGTGAGTTCGCGAAATATATGGACCTACTTCGAGAATGATGACATCATGTCCTCTGGGGATGAGACTTGAACTGCGCTCACCACGAGATCGATCTGGCTCGTCCGAAAGAAAATGCTGGTAAAATCGGATTTCATCCCCTTGAGCGTGCATGGCTCGATGGGAGAGTAGAGGATACATGGCACGATATATGGCGCATGAGAAATCCTGATATGACGGAAGTCTACTCATGGTGGGATGTGATCACCCGCTCTCGAGAGAGAAATGTCTGATGGCGTATCGACGCGTGGTGGGGAAGCGTGGGGGTAGAAAAGAGTACGAAACATATCGCATATCTTCCTCTCCATATGGGATCAGATCATTGCCCTATAAGTATAGATTTCGATATCTAAGGCTGAGGACATTTTACATCTGGCTGACCCTTCATACAGTTTTTATATACTTCAGGGATCTTTTTCTTGAGAAGATCATTTGTAACGGTGATCTGCGCATGGATATTGACGAGATCAGTGATCATTTTTTCATTGAGAGTTTCATCGTTACTCTTAGCTTTCTGGATCTCTTTCCAGAAGGCTCACATATCGATACCGATACGGATTTTTGCTTTATCGTAGGCGAGACTTCTCTCTAAGAACTGATCGCTCGTCTTGGATGTATAGACGAGCTCTCGCATGAAGCTTGTGACATTTGCTCCGATCGTCGCTGATACTTCACTACAGTCATAGTTTGCTTTTCCGATCTCTTCCGGGTTACTTCCAGGATCAGTCTTTCCTTGGACGCAGGAGAGCTTTTTCATCATAGAGTCACGGGCCTTCTGAGTGACTCATTGGCGAGCAAGCTCTGCAGAGAGGAGACGCTTCTGGAGGTCTGCATATTTCTTAGTATTGGCTCATTTCTCGAGGAGAAGGTCGACCGCTTCGCTCCAGTTATCCTGAGTATCATTGGTTTTTTTTGCTCAGGACTGGATACTTTCCATGATCGTTTTGAGTTTTTCCTGGATCTTGCCCGTAGCATCACTCCCATCTGATTTGCAAGTTGCAGTGACTTCCTGGTTATAGTTGGCGAGTATTTCAGCGAATATCGCTTTCATCTCCCCTTCGATTTCTACTGGTATCTTCTTCTCTCAGACGACGACCGCCTTGTAGTAGGTGACGAGGGAGCGATGAGCTTCGAGCATATTCGATATGGCAATTCTTGGACTCAGTTCCGTCGCTGGATCCACTTCGTCAAGAGCACAGGCTCATACAATATTCTTCACGGCAGGGACAAATTGATTGGCTTCGATATTTTCGAGGATTTTGCCTTGATTGACGACGGGTCACTTCGAGTTTCACTCACTCGTCACCATGATTGTATACTTAAAATCTGTCAGAAGATCTTGGGAGTAGAGTGCTCTCGTGCCGATACTCTGGAAGAACTCTCCGAATCGCTTCTCATTCGAGAAGGTTCCATTTTTCCCACTACAGAGATTTTTGCTCGCAGCAAACGCCTTTATCTGACTGAGTCTATCACCGATATCTTTCTGGTATTTCAGTAGGAGGGGAGGTGGTCATTGCTCGATACTACAAGCAGCTCATGCGTACTCTCCTCCTATCATGAAGATGAGTATGATACTGGAAATACGGATGATTGAAGGAAGGAATCGCATAGTATTTTTAAGAACAAGCAGGTTTTTTTGAGTTCATTTCAGTGAGGTTTGAGACGATATTATTGATTTGATTGAGCATATTCGCCGTGTAGGCTTGTATCTCAGTGAGATCCGTCGAGAACGAGTCATAATAAGCTTTTCGCCCTGTCTGCATATTGGTATTTACGCAATCAGTGAATTTTGCTATCTCAGCACTTTCCTGGGGTCCAAGGGGGATAGACCCATTTCGGATCGTCTCACTAGTATATCCAGTAGTTCTCGTAAATCCAGCACCACCGATAGTTCTCGATCGTGCTTCATCGGTCGGTAGACCCACTGAGGCGTATCCACATCTTTGGATGTCTTTGAGCTCTTGGGCTTCTCTTTCTGGAGTGGCTTCTTTCTTATCTCTGCGAGTTTTCTGAGGATTTTCATCGAGAAATACTTTAAGTCCTGCCATAGTGCTCGCAAGATTGAGTCATTTTTTCGGTGATGATGCGGTATTATTCGTCATGACCTCACACCCGAGAGCACTCTCGGATATGGGCTGCATGATTTTGATATGTTTATCGAGAAGTCCCTCGATCGATACATTCTTACTTCCACCGAGAGCATTTGTACTTCATGGAACCATTTTTATCTTGATACAGAAGATAGAACTACACGGTATCTCATGGAAAAAATCTCCTGCACTTGTCAGACTTGGTGTCACACTGCCACTTGCTGATGCAGAGACAGGAGGATTCTGTCATACGCTTGGAGTATATCCCCCCCCGACAGATCCCCCTCCCCCTCCACTTGCGAGGACTCATTCGAGGTCTGCGAGGAATGCATCATCTACGATACTACTCACAGGCCCTATCGGAGTAGTACTGCTACAAGTCCCCCCGAGGAGTGCTTTGAGGTCTGATGCGATCGTTGTATTTGTCGCAGGAGTCACTATTACACTACCGCTTATAGTGGCATTTGCTGCAGGATTTATAGGGTTTCCATTCGCTGCTATATTTGCGAGAGGGAAGAGGGGAGCTATGGCTTTGTTTGAGAGAAAATCCTTGAATCATTTTCCTGCGGCATTTGGAGTGCCTTCATACTTCAGATCTTCGGAAAATATGAGACTATTGATCTTTTGTATATCGACGATGATATCGTATTCTGAGTTATTTTTATCCCCGTCCATATAGAGTCCAAGATAGGAGATATTCACGCGAGCGTCGGTCTCTTTTTGGGCATCTTTCTTTGTGTTTTTGTATTCGTTCGTGATGCACTGTGTAATCTCAGCAAATGTATCAGTCGAAATCGTCTTTTTTTCTTTCTGAAGATTTTGCATGAGTTTTGCAGTGAAGTCACTATAATTCCCATTTTCTATATTATCAAGCATAGTGCTCGTTGTTTCTATGCCTTCGAGAAGGAGTTGATCGCCTAGACACTTCTTCCCAAACTGATTGAGCATGGGATTTTCACTGAGGCGTTTATTTACAGTTTTTTGGAGTACCTTGAAGCTTCATTCATCGATTTTTGAGTAGAAATCAAATCCTGGATTTTCTCAGATAAAACCCTCTTCCGCAAAGAGAGAAATAGGGAAAATAATTCATAAAAATGATATCAGGAGGAAAGCAAATTTCGACATACATATATTGTATATGAAATATATCGAAAAAGCAAAATTTGCACTTAGAGAAAAATCCCTATAATAAGAAGGATTCGCTTCAAATACTTCTTATAAAAAATACTATGTACGCATATATCTGCTTGTTCCTCTCACTGTTCATCCTCTCATCGTGTACTTCGACTCCTACGAATACTTCTTCATGATCGAATCCTGTCACAGTACAGGCAAGAATCCCATCACCCGTCTACGGCTCAGGAAAGCATACCCTCGTGATGTTTGCTGATTTCCAGTGTCCTGCCTGTATCGCGACCAATAAGATCATCGGTCCAATCTTCGAAGAATATGCAAGTAAGTGACTCGTATCTATCACCTATAAGCAATTCCCACTTACGACGATCCATAAAAATGCAGAGCGAGATGCTCTTGCTGGACTCTGTGGTGCTGAACAAGGAAAGTATAAGGAGTACAAAAATGCTCTCTATAATATGGAAGAAGCAAAATCTGGAGCAAAAGTCTCAGATGAAGAGCGAGTTAATATAGGGAAAGATATCCTCGATACGGTGAAGCTCGCAGAGTGTATCAAGTGAGATAGATATCTCGACCAAGTCCGTGCTGAAATGAAAGAGGGTGATGCTCTCGGCATATCCGGTACTCCGACGGTACTCCTTGATGGGAAGAAGCTCGATAACTCAGTATTCCGTGATCCTGTGATATTTCGAAGTCTTCTCGATACCTGGCTCGAAGTTCCACAGACGGCTTCAGGTACAGTGAAATAATACTCCTCTAATAATCCCCTATGAAAGTAGGGGATTATTATTTTCTTCATCGAAATGCTCCATGACTCGTCGGTTTTATATCAGATCACCCTGGAGTTCCACCAAATTGACCTTGAGCGAGTGCATAAGCAAAATCATGCGATAATCATGCAGCTATCGCCTCGGCGTATTTTCCTGAATTTCGGATATTTTCAGCGCTCGTTCATCTCTCAGGTGAACTATGACTCCCACGATATGCTCCACTCTGGATGAGATTCACATAAAAGAGATAGCTTTTATTTTTGGATATCCCCTCTTCTGTGATAATTCATTCAAGAATTTTTAATCTTCTGAGTTCTCATCTTGTTTTTGTGATGAGCCTTTTAAGAGTGACAATATTCGGAAGAAAACCCGTTCTTCTCAGTGCAAAGAGTTTTTCGAGTGCTTGATCAAAATCCCTCTCTTTTGATATTTCCCTTGTACCTTCTATAGTTTTTTCTACTGAATCTATGAGTTGTTTTAATTTCGGATGATTCCCAAAAAGCTTATTCATCTCGGCTGTCTTCATTCCTGATCTGGTAATTTCAGAAATGCGTTGTCATTTTCAGTGTAAAATGATATGAATGATTCTCTTAAAATTTCTTTGCTCGATAGACGATGATGAATGATTTTTGAGAAATTCTTCGAGCATCAAAAGCTGAGCAGGGTGGAGTGTCTGAATGTACGATTCAAAGAGAATATCCATATTTATTCTATCACCTTAAACAACTCTTCGAGACTCGTCTTTCCTTGCATCGCCTTCAGTATCCCATCTTCTCGCATGAGCATGAGGTCTCACTTACGTGCTGTCTCGATGATCTCTTTCGGGCTACTTCCTGCACGTATAAGTGCTCTGATCTGATCGGTAAAAGAGAGGACTTCATAGATACCGATACGTCACTTATAACCCGTCATACCACACGCCTCACATCATTTTGATCTGTAGAGCGTGTACCCATCTTGCTTCGCTGCGAGCCCTGCCATACCGATATCTTTGAGCATCCACTGGATGATATCTTTCTGACTTTGGTCGGCTTCGTATTTCTCTATACAGTGAGGACAGAGCCTGCGTACGAGACGCTGTGCGATGATGACATCGAGTCCAGATGCGAGGATATAGCTCGGGATACCCATATTCATGAGACGTTCTATCGTCTCTCAGGCGCTCTTCGTATGGAGGGTCGAGAGGACGAGGTGCCCTGTCATCGCTGCTTGCATCGCGATCGTCGCTGAGTCGAGATCACGCACTTCACCGATCATGATGATATCAGGATCTTGTCGCATGAGGGCTTTGAGTCCTGTCGAGTAGAGATAGTTTTTCTTCTCATCGACCTCACTCTGTACGACTCCAGGGAGCTCATATTCTATAGGATCTTCGAGGGTGATGAGTTTACGATCAGGAGTATTGAGGGTCGTGAGGAGTGAATAGAGGGTCGTCGTCTTTCCTGATCCTGTCGGTCCAGTCACGAGGATTGTACCATTCTTTTTCTTCATACTTTTGTCGATCTGGCGTTTACTGGTCCACATGAGCCCGAGCTCATCGACAGAGGGTATAGATTTCGTCGAGTCGAGGATTCGGCATACAGCATTTTCTCCATATCTCACAGGAAGTGTCGAGACACGGACATCGATACGATCACCTCCATCGAGGATTCGGTATTTTCCATCTTGAGGGACTTCTGTGATATTGAGCTTCAGATTGCTTTTATACTTGAGACGTTCGAGGAGGAGCTTGTACTCTCACTTATCGAATGTGCCGATCGTGACGAGTTCTCAGTCGATACGGATACGTATCGCGATCGTCGTATCACTCGTATCATAGTGGATATCTGAGCTTCAGAATCAGAGTGCTCCACGAGTCATGAGTGTGAGAGCTGCTTCACTATCTTGCATCTTCAGCTTCTCATGGAGCTGCCGTACGAGCTCATCGAAGTTTCCTGTATTGCTATGCTTCTTCTCTCCTTCACGGACGGCTTCGATCTTTTCATGGAACTCTTCTTCGTTGTGGATCGCAAGGGGAGTTTCTATTGTCTGATCGACTTGGGCGTTCGTCGAAGATTCTTCCTTGAGTTCTTTCGGGACTTCAGTAGTGACGGGAGTAGCTAGAGTCTCTCCTTGGATAGTTGGTAAAGCTACTTCAGAAATATTACTCTGAGCGTCGATATTTTCGGGAGTAGGTGCATTAATAGTAGACATAGTCTTATCATACTAGAAAAGATGGTTTTTTGCAAAAAAGGAGGACTTTTCTTTTTCGAGAATATAGATATATTATAGGAATATGGGATTTATCATGCGAAACGAATCATTCACTTGCCAACATTGCCATGCGACTATAGAGAAGCATCCCACAGGTTCAGCACGCAATCACTGTCCTCACTGTCTCTATTCACTGCATGTCGATGAAGTGAAGCCTGGAGATAGGCTCTCAGAATGTCATGGACTCATGGAGCCAGTCGGGATCGATCATAAGAAAAATAAGGGAGATATGATCCTCCATCGATGTCAGAAATGCGGGAAAGAGATCCTCAATCAAGTCGCACCAGATGATAAATTTCTCGAGTTTGTACGAGAGAGGAATAAAACATTGATTTCATCAGTAAAATAAATACTCTAGAATTATTTTTATATTATTAATTTTTAAATGATATGCTCAATAAGTATATGCTTCTTGTTAGTATGATATGTATCGTACTTCCACTTTCGACAAACGCGAAGATATATGGGGGGTCGTGATATACGATGAATTTATGATCAAATAATTGGAATTATTCTTCAGCTGAAAATTCATCGGGCTATGATAGCTATAGTCTAGATGGCAGAACTATACAATTATCCTCACCAAATCGAGACGTCTATTCTGTAATCACCTCATGAGATAAGAATAGTATCGCTTCTTTATTCAATGTATACAAAGAAACAATTGGTTCTACAGATATGATGAAAGAGCAGTCACGGATAACAAAAAATGGACCTATTCACTTTGCTTCATTTACTGCAGATACTGAGTCGAAAAGTAAATTTTATGGATTTTTCTGCATTGTGACTGATACAAAGATGAAGAATAGTATTATGGTAAATATCATTGATATTACAAAGCCAGTCAAGAAGATTGAGGGTATGAAAATCTGTAGCTCTATAAAATCAAAATCATTCTAAATTATCATTGTTGAAATGACGAAAAAAATCCTTATTCAAATCGCTCCAGATGATGACTATCTCTGATTTGTGAGGAGATATAGCGGGAAATACTTTCCAAATAGTCTAAGTTTCTAATGGTTTCTAATTAGATAGTTCCTATGAAATCATTATTTGATATGCTTGCAAACCTCACTTATGAAATCGACAATAGAGTCCATCTCATTTTATAACAACTTTTAGAAAGTCCTTATCCTTTGAGGAGAGAAATGAATTAAGTTATTGTCTTTCCGCGGGAATGAAAGCCTTCTTCATTTGCGGGGAAAAGTATGAATTATCCCCATCTCTTGCCTGAGGGGTAGCCTTATATTTATAATAAACTTGGCTCTTGCCTAGAAGAAAGTAACTCATATACTTTCTTTTTATGATCCCATATAGCAAAATCAGTACTCAGAAAATCAAGAAAATTATTAAACACTTTTGTACCGATGTTGATGCTACAAAAACAAGTGAATTACTGGA
>JANNCQ010000086.1:0-5365 GCA_031386685.1 Candidatus Altimarinota bacterium
CTGTGATCTGATCCTGAGTATAGTTCTTATTGCTCATATTGAGAATGATTATGTGTATGTATTGCTTTGCAAATAATACACAGAAAATAAAAAATGGAAACGAGGTTTTATTTCGTTTCCATTTTCTGGGGGTCGGATCAGTCTGAAGAGTTTTTTATCTATACTCTCATGAGGATTTTTATGTATTTTATCATGCTAAAATTTATAGTAAATCCTTCTTTTTCATAATTATAGTAAGGAGTATTGCCAGAAATACGATCGAAAGGATAGAGGAGATAATGAGTACATTATCGAAATGTCAGGTTTCAGTATTCATCCCGAAGAAGCTCGTAATGAGCGTGAGAGGAAGCATAAATGCAGAAAATACTGTCAGATATTTGATCGTAGAATTCGTTTTGAGTTCAAATATACTCTTGAGGGTATCTTCCATAGAGTCAATATTCTCTTGGATGATGAGAATCTCACTATATATCTTATCAAGTTTATCCTCGAGATTCTCGAAATACATTTCTACTTCATCGCCGAACATTGTCGCCATACGGATACGTACGAGCTTCATCACCCCGATTTGTGGTGATATCATATGTTTGAGGGTGATGATATTTCTTTTTTTCGTCATGATGCTCTTGATGAGGTCTGGGCCATTCGCGAGGAAGAGCATTTTTTCTATGGATTTGAGATCTCTATGGAATCATTCGAGCATTTTCATGACATGTTCGAGGAGATTTTCTATCACTTCATACAGGAGAAATCCCGTATTCGGATAGGGAACATGGCTATCCCACAAGGCATATCTATCTTGGAGTTTTTTGATCGTATTGGTCTGAAAATATCGAAATGTAAGCAGATATTCTGGGGCGATAAAAATATTAAACTCGTTTGAGATATATCGCTCATTTGTCGTATCATATTTCGGAAAATGCAATACCATAAACATATATTTATCGTAGGTATCTATTCGCGCATACTGATTCTCTTCTATTATTGCTTCCCGGTCGAGAGGATGGAATTCATACTTTTCCACTATCTCTTCTATCTCACCCAGAGGTGCATTGATATAGTCAAGCCATGGATTTGTATAGACTGATTCTTTTTTCTCTGATGAGACTATTTTTTTTGTAACCATAATATACTCGATTATAGGATTTTTTTATTATTGTCGACTTATTTCTTTGCGATTATATTGACTTTGACTTTAGAGGGTTTTTTCATAGTATCTTCGCTGAGATGGGAAGAGATGACAGATTCTAGATTACAGATTCTAGATTACAGATTACAGATTCTAGATTACAGATTCTAGAAGTAGATACACTCCGAATCTAAAATCTGTAATCTATGATCTCATACGCCCAGATGGTGGAATGGTAGATGTGCGGAGACCTGGAGCGATAGCGACTTGATCGAAGCCATACCCCCGAAGCGTAGCGGAGAGGGGTATACGGAGAAATGAATAGGTCCAAAATAACTTGCCCAGATGGTGGAATGGTAGACACGGAGGTCTCAAAATCCTCTGCTTTCGAGCTTGCGGGTTCAAGTCCCGCTCTGGGCACCACACATTATGACTCTAAAAAACACTTCCCCATCACCGGAGTTAGAAATCTCTCAAATACTTCCCGATCATACCATCGGAGTCTGGCAGGATTTTATCAATCCTTCACTCGATGATATCGATACGATCATAGAAAAGTATCAATTCCACGAACTCGATCAGGAGGCTATCCTCGAGGAGAATCAGTATGCTCGTATCGATACCTATGATGACTACCTCTTTCTCGTGCTCCATTTTCCGAAGTATGAGCCGAGTACTGAGCGATACATACACAATGAGCTGAATATATTTATCGCGAAGGACTATCTCATCACATTTCGTTATTATCCATCATCGACACTGAGGCGCATCTATGGGAAGTATGAGCTCTCGCTCGAGAAAGGTGAACAGATCACGCCTTCATTTCTCCTGTATGAGATTATCGAGAATTATCTCGATAAGACGATGAAGATGCTCGAGCGCTTCGGTCGAGATCTCAAGACTCTCGAGCGAGACCTCTTCAATGCTCGAGGCACAGAACTGATCAAGAGCATCATGACACGAAAGCGCAATATCATCACGCTCAAGCATATGATGAAGCCTCAGATATCGGTACTAAAGATGATCGAAATCCGTATGAAGGAACGTTTTTCTGAAGAAGTCGAGCTCTACTATGAGAACCTCGAGGACAAGCTCGATAAGATATTCTCCGAAGTCCAGCTCCTCCAGGAAAATATCGACTCCATGGAAGATACACTGAAGAGCGTCTTCGAACTCGAGACCAATACGACCATCACCTACCTGACGATGTTCTCGGCATTTATCCTGCCACTGACACTTATCACGGGATTTTTCGGGATGAATATCGAGGGACTTCCATTCAGTGATACACTCGTCACTTGGACACTCGGACTCATGAGCATCGGACTCATAGGCATTACATATATATTTACAAAAAAGAAGATTATCTAAACCCATGAAAAAAATCCTCATTCCCGTATTTCTCATATGTGGATTTCTCATACATCTCGAGCTCGGTAACTCTATCGAAACGGGGAGCCTTCTACTCGTAGAGATCAATACTGGTACGCTCCATGAATCTATCGAGATGACCGGTGCAGTGAAGCGACCCATCAAGAAATATATACCACCGATAGTCCATAGACGCTATGATATCCTCCCGTTTTTCGAGGACTCGAGTATCTTTCGGTTCGTCAGTCGAGATCTCCCGCTCTCTGTCTTGCAGTATGAACCAGATGATCTCATGAACATCTCGGGTGCGCACATCACGACTGCGGGACGCGCAGGACTGAAGCTCCGTCGCGAAGCTGCAGAATCACTCTCATACATGGCGCTCGATTTCGAGAAAAAATTCGGTATCCCACTCACGGTGATCTCTGCCTATAGGAGTGCTGCTTACCAGCAACGGATGTGGGATCTCGGAAAGTGTAGCAAATCCCTCTGTGCTCCTCCTGGATCGAGTGAGCATCAGCTCGGTCTCGCGATCGATATATTCGATGCTACGACAGAGGACGACTACCTGAGCAATCGGAATTATCGAAAGTATATGGACTGGTTTCGCCTCAATGCTCAGCGGTATGGATGGACGCAGAGCTATCAGAAATGAGAGTATATCGATGGATATATGATAGAACCGTGGCATTGGCGGTATATCGGCTTCACGATGGCAACACGTCTCTCGAATCTCGGATGGACCTATACGGAGTATGTACGCTTCCAGGAATCGATCGCATTTCGATAGAGGGATATTATACTGACTTGCAGAAACAGCGCTCGATATGATCATCGATCATCCCTGTCGCCTGCATGAAGGCATAGATGATCGTCGAACCGACGAAACTCATCCCTCGTTTTTTCAGGTCTTTCGAAATAGCACGAGAAATATCTGATTCGGCGGTGATATCAGAAAGAGACTGAGGATGGTTGATGATAGGGAAGCTTCCAAATCCCCAAAAATACGCATCCAAACTCCCGAATTCCTTCTGCATTTCGAGTGCGATTCGAGCATTTTTTCGAACAGAATATATCTTCAGTCGGTTGCGGATGATACCTGGATCGAGGAGTATCTTCTCGAGTTCTTCGTCCCTCATCTCTGCGATCTTCCCTATATTCCAGTTATGAAAATGCTGTCGATAATTTTCGCGTTTACGCAGCACGGCAATCCATGAGAGCCCTGCCTGAGCTCATTCGAGGGTGAGGAATTCAAAGAGTTTCTCATCCGTGTGCACGGGAGTTCCCCACTCTTCATCGTGATAGTGGACATAGAGTGGATCCGTTCAACACCAAGAACAACGAATTACTGTTTGCATCATAGGTTTTATGAAAGATTATCCATGATACGAGTCATCCAATGTTTTTCAGGTAGCGGAAGCCCGTGTTTCTCATGGAATTCGAGTTCCATTTTTTGGATTGTATAATATTTTCCGTCACTGTCTTCGATCACTTTCGATATGATCTCATGATCGATTGTACTCGTTCCATCCGGATGATACTGTTGATATCGAGACAAGTCTCATGCGAGTATACTTCATAGATGTTTTTCTCAACTGATTCTTTCAGGGGCGATCAAGAAGCCTTCTGATTTTCTGGCTTCCCTCTCACCCTGATGAGTCATCGATCCTGCGAGCGTATCATCGAAATAGAACGGATTGAGTGATGCGGGGAAAAAATCTCCCAGTGTTCCACTCTCTTTCATCGTCTCCATGATGATCAGTACTTTCTCATACCATTCTTCTTTCGAATATTGTTGATTCAATATACAGTAACTCTTATTCTTCAGTCACACACAACCGAAACAGAATGAACATCGTTCGAGAAAATAAGAATAATAACACTCAAATGAGCGCATCATGCTAATGCAGTTATATATTTCTGCAGAATCGCCTCATACAGCGCATGCTCAGTAGTATCCACTCCCTGCAGAAACAAAGAGGCTATTATATACCTGAGTCAGACCATCAGGATGTCATGTGAATAAGATATTTTTCCCATCTTTTACATGGATCGAATAATATCCATTTTCTATATTCTCGCTCTGTATACAGTATTTTCCTGTCGTATTATTCGAGCCAGTATTGGACCCGATTCATGTGAGCGAAGCATGGTATCGTTGATACTGTGAGCGATTTTCGAGGATATCTCTTTTTCTCGATGCATACTCTTCACTCGTATAGCTGACATTATCTATCGCATATGTGATATTCTGCAGTCCTGTACAGCGAATACATTCACTACACCCGATGAGATCACTCGAGAACCATATATCATGGGAATCCTGGATATATTTCGAATAGAAAACATTCATGGAACGGATCACTCAGAGTGACTGATAGACATTCTCACTCTGCATCCAGGTCATGATAGAGTTATAGATATTTTTCGCATAGATCTTGGTCGAGAGACTGTAGAGGACATTCTCACAATCACCTGTCACGTGGAAACTCGAATATGCGTGGGCTGTACTCGAAACATGATTCGAGTACTCTGCATTCTCTACTCCATAATAGTGATGAAATCCTGGGAGTTGTATACTCCGAAACAGTTTTCCGAATGCATCGAAAAAATCCATATCTTGAGGTATCGACCGAGAAGAGAGAGAGTCTCGAGAAGCTTCGAAGTGATCATCACTGACGGTGAGTGCATGACGGTCATTCCCTGGATATATACTGATCCCTCCATCAGTTCTATACATCTTCAAAGGATACCAACTACATATATTTCGGATAAAACTGCCAAAATCCATATTTTTCTGAACCGTGCTGATGTGCGTCTTATAATGATCGAGAATCATACTTATACTTGTCTCAAAAAATACTC
>JANNCQ010000007.1:0-7990 GCA_031386685.1 Candidatus Altimarinota bacterium
CTCTCCACTTAAAAGAGTGTGAATGGAGATATACCAAAGAAACAGTTGAACTTGAAAAAGAACTCATTAGAATGATTAAAACTTTTTATAAAAAAGCCTAGAAAATCTTAATTTTATTAAAATCTTCTAGGCAAGAGCCTATAATTTTATATGAAATAGTTGTGAAAGATAGAATTTTAGTTTCTGAAGGCGGTGAATATGTCGGAACGTAAGACCTGCGATGATAGCGCATTCGATGAAGTTGATGGTAATAAAAAGAGCATTCTCTATATTCCAATGTGTGACTGCGAGCATATCGATACCATACATAAGCGCTGATACAAACCAAGCGATCGTATCTTCTGTTTCTGGAAAACGAAAGAGTTTATACGCTATAGAGATCATCCCCATGCTATCTATAGCAGTATTGATAAGAATAGTATAGAGTGCATTCTCTGTCACATACCAGATACCGAGTGAAACAAAAGCAAGAGCAATAAGTGATCGCTCGAATCTCGTGATACGAAATACTCCATAATAGAGCGCGAGTATAGCTTCGATAAAATGCAAGAATGCGAGAACTCCAATAAGCCAAACCGAATGTCCTGCTCCAGATGAAAGCGATGAGAAAAAAAGAAAACTCATCGAAAGTGCGATGATAAACCATCAGGTAAAGTTCGGTATAGTGCGTCTCGTGAGGATCGTATAGATATATCGAGACTCTACTGCAATAGCAATGGTAATCGCGATAATAGCGAAGATGGGCGAACCAAGTAAATCCATAATTTTTATTTTTTCATATTTAATTCTGCGAGGATACGAGCAAATACCTCTACTTCATGTCCTTTCGCATCGATTCTCATGAATCGATTTTTCATGATTTCCAACTTTTCACACTTCTCATATCATCGTATAATGTTTTCATAAAAATCCCTTCCCTCTTTTTCGAACTTATCTCACCCAGCATCGAAAGTACGAGAAAGTGCAAGATCGACATCTATATCAAGGTAGAGCACTACATCAGGCAGGAGTCAGTATATTGCTTCTGTATTGATTTCTAATACTCTATCTATCCCGAGTCACTGTGCTTCTCACTGGATCGCGCATGATGAGAGAAAGGATCGGTCAGATATTACGAAATGTCCCGATTCCAAAGCCGGTTTTACGATCGTGTGGAGTGTCTGAGCTCGAGCTGCAGCATAGAGATAGGCATTCGTCAGGGGGTGCATGGTCTCATCTTTCCAGAGTTTTCCTTGCGCAAGATGACGGATATCTTCGGCTATCGGTGTCGATCCCGGTTCGCGGACTTGGATGACTTTCCTGAGCTCCTTTGTAATGGAGCTGTCCCGAGTAACTCGGGACTGAGGATTTTTCTCCAGAGTCAAATCCCCCCTACCCCCCTTTACAAAGGGGGTTTTCCGAAAATACTCCACAAGCTTCTTCACTTGCGTAGTCTTCCCTGATCCGACGATGCCTTCGAGGACGATATACATTATAAACTCACTAAAATTCAAGAGATTCAAAAAGCTAAAAGTATCATTACTATAGATATCGTTGGAAATGTATTTTCTAGATATACCTTAGGATTATCAATAAACTTAATTTTATCCATAGCAAAACGAAGATATACCCATTCTCAACGATAGAGCATAACTAAATTTGTCGAAATAAATACTAAATTAGGAATTCCTAGGATAAAGAAAATAAATGAAATACTTCAATAAATATTGATCTCTCATCATAAAAAATAAATTGAAATACCAATTATAGCAACTTGTAAGACAAAAAGAATAATAGTTAGTACTAGATTTCTATTTTTCCTTCTCAGATGTTCTCCTGTTATATTCATGAGAATTATTATATCTTTTTATCCAAAAAATGAAATCAAAACAATCCCAAAAAGGATGATACAAGCTCCAGTAAATCTCTGGAGAAGGTGTCGCTCCTGGAAAAACCATCCACCAAGAGCAACTGCAAAGAGTGCAGATGCCGACTTAAATGCGCTCGTATATGGAGCGATCACTTCCGAGACGATATACATCTGCGAGAGATAGATCCACACATGGAGGACGATGACCAAAATGAGAGCCTTATACTGTGTTTTGATATTTTGCCTCAGAGTTTTGCGATGTTTATAGATATCACGAGTACTCATAGTGAATACTGTGAGATTCATGAGAAATGCCCAGAGCCAGATCGAGCTCGCATGTATACCCATGCGGTCGAATGTGACCGTGAATCCATAGAAACAGAGTGCGATAAGAAACATTCGAGCTCCAGGATTGATAAATAGCACACGAACTGGCTCGATAATGGTCGTATGTCCCTTCTCGACCGCGAGGAAATATGTCCCTCCGATCGTGAATATGATACCAAGAAATCCCCAAAAATTCACATACTCTCCTAAGAGGATAATACTCGAAAATACTGTCACCACCGTGACAAGTCCCTTCATCGGTGATATGAGTGATATATCACCAAGAGAGAGTGCCTGGAAATTAAAATATTTCCCGAAATAATAAAAGAGTCACCCCCCTGCAACTATCCAGATAAATGATGAGTACTCAATATTGCTCGGTATCCCTTCTCGTATGAGAAGTGGAAGTGTCACGATGATCAGTGCCAGTGAACATATCCCCGTCATCACTCACGCATCGAGAGATTTGAGTGATTGCTTCGTCGAAATATCCTTAAAGGCATTGAGAAATGTGAGAACGAAGAAGGCGTAGAGATAGATCAAAGAGACTTATGTGTTATGAGTACTAAAAAAATGTTCTCTTTGTTTCAGGCATTCATCAGCGAGCATACCACCTACTACCGTAATCGGGTATTTTTTTGATTTTTCAGCGAGTTCCGAAGCTTTTATCGGCAACGATGCTGTTAACTCGGTATCAGCACCAAAATATATTTCTGGAATATGTGCCTTTATGCATGCTGTCAGACATGTAGGACAAGGTTCTGAGCTTGTATAGAAAATATAATTTTCTAATGAAAGTTGTGAAAATTTCTTACAGAGATATCGAATAGCGTTCACTTCTGCATGTGCTGTCGGATCCATATATTCATTTACTCGATCATGATCTCTATATACTATTTCTCATGTTTTTTTATCGACTACTATCACACTAAAAGGAAAGCTTCAGGAATCAATAGAAACTTGGGCCTCCTTTATTGCCCCTTCCATGTAGAAAATATGATTCATAAGTTATCTTATAGGTTTTATACATTATCCCTCCCCACCATCCCCCCTACTACTGCCATCTTGGCCTTGATCGGAGCATCTGCTTCATAATCTTCGAGGATGATATGGTGGAAATCGAGGTCATCTATAGACTTCAGACTTGGATCAATCCGAACAGTAGGAAATGGATGAGGAGTACGAGTCATCTGTTCTTTCATCTGCTCGATATGGTTCTCATAGATATGGACATCTCCGAAGGTATGGACGAATCCTCCTGCCTTGACTCCGAGGAGGTGTGCGAGGATGTGGACGAGGAGCGAGTATGATGCGATATTGAAGGGCACCCCGAGAAAGAGGTCTGCCGAGCGCTGATAGAGCTGACCATAGAGCTTGCCATCCTTGATCGAGTACTGGGAGAATCCATGACAGATCGGATAGCGAGATGCTTCATCGGGAAGCGCCATCGAGTAGAGATACTCTGGGTTCCATGCGGTGAGACAGCAGTTGCGAGCATAGGGATCTTCGCGGAGTTCTCGAAGTATCCAGCTGATCTGGTCGATCGTACGACCAGGAGTCTTTGTCGGCCATCGTCTCCAGAGCTCACCATAGATCTTCGGGAGCTCTCCGTGAGCTTTCGCAAATACTTCATCTGCGAGGATCTTCGCGATGAACTCCTCTTTCGTCATTGCAGATTCAGTTCCCTTTTTGACTTTATTATTATAGATATAGTAGGGATAGTCATCCCAGATATGGACGTTATTCTCCACGAGGAATCGGATATTGCTATCTCCTCGGAGGAACCAGAGAAGCTCTGTGACGACTCACTTCCAGTAGACTTTCTTGGTCGTGAGGAGTGGGAATCCATCTTCGAAATCGAAGCGAAACTGACGTCCGAAGAAGCTATAGGTCACATCGCCACTTCCGAGGTCTTTATTATAGATTCCGTTTTCGATTAAGTCTTTTCAGAGATCGAGATACTGTTGTTCTGGGTGAATTGGCATAATATAATGAGGGTATTGTCATCTCGACCGAAGCGAGGCACGAGCGAAGTGGAGAGATCTTGCTTATTTTTCGGAAAAAAAGATTTCTACCCACAAGGGGTATACTAGCTATCGACTTCGGCTATCGCCTCCGCTCGAAATGACAGGAACTAAACGAAAGAATTATATGCAAGATATATGAAATACAAAACAAAAAGAATGATCGAAAAAAGGAGGACATTTCGCAGGATATCATTCCCCAGTTTTATGATATCCTTGGCACCGAACCATCCACCCAGAAACATCCCTATACCAAAAGCGATAGCCAGAGATATTATATACTGTCCTTGTACGATAATTGCTATGAAACTTCCGATAAACCAAAATACTGACATGGCAGATGAGAGTCATTTTGCCATGAGTGCAGGAAGCTTGATGATGAAAGTATTATTGAAGTAATACCAAACGCCAGAACCCGCAATGAAAAAATTCCCAAAAATATTGATGCAAAACAGGCAAACATAGTAGAGTCGCTCTCTTCTTTTCGAAATATACGATGAGGCATGGATTCATACCTTCTTCACTAAGGAGATAGTAGTGAGAAGGATCATGCTTACAGCTGAAACCGCATAGATGATCCAATCAGGAAGAGAGAAGATGAAATACGTGCCGATGAAGCTCCCAAAAATAGAAACTACTCATCCTATCCAGAGAAACCGTGTAGGAATATTTCCACTTTTATGGAAATGATAGAGTCACCCGAGGACATCGCCGATCTTTCAGAGCTTATACGTGATACTCGCCATTTGCGGCCCCATACCGACTGCAGTCATCAGTCCGACTCAGAGCACTGATACTCATCCAGATGAAAAACTTCAGAGATACGCTGAAATAAGTCAGATGAGAAAAAAGATGAATATTTTGAGTTCTTCGGACATTAAAAGTTTTTTAGATAATCTCAAATTCTATAGACCATATCTTCAGTATTTTCACACTCGATAAAATCCTTCGTCACAAACTTTAGGCTCGATGATATTTTTGCTCATTTTTTCGAAATACAGAGGATTCTCTTTCCATAGGCACTCGCGAGACCGATTTCTATACCGAGTCCTGTCCCTGGCTGACTCACTTCAGCGATGAAGAGATCGACAGCTTTGAGAGATTCACGAGAGTCTGTCACTTCTCCATCATGAGGAAAAATCCATGTATGTTCATAGAAAAATTCTGAATTCTTCATTGGATTATAGAGTTCATTTTGGAAGTCAGAATCTCGTGCATGTCAGAGCTGGATAAGCATAAGTATTTGTCATTCCTGCGTATGCAGGAATCTTAGGTAAGTATTCGAAATAAGATTCCGGGACAAGCCCGGAATGACAGAAATATTTTTTCTGTCATTTTTGAGCGTTTATCATTCCTGCTTGTTTCTATCATTCCTGCGTATGCAGGAATCTTGTTTCTGTCATTCCTGCGTATACAGGAATCTTAGGAAATAATTTCATCGAATAGATCTTTCCAGTCAGGATTCTTCTCTTGGATTAGGTTGATTTTGTATTCTCGTTTCCACTTTTTCATTCTTTTTTCTTGAGCTATAGCATCCTGAATATTAGAGAATATTTCATACCAGACGAGTTTTTTGATGAAGTACTTTTGTGTGAATCACAAATATTGATTATTTTTATGCTCGAATGTTCTTCTGATAAGATTATTCGTAACTCAAACATAAAGGACACCATCCTTTTTACTAGCAAGTATGTATACATAGTAATTCATAGAGGGTACTTTGATTCTTGCATACGCAGGAATGACAAGGAAAGAATTTTTTTCGAAAGAGCGATAATGGAAAAAATTATGCAATTTCAAAAACCTTCTCCGTCCCATAGTAGTCTCTCCAGTTCTTGTTATAAAAATCGAACATACGAGAGAGTCGGACCTGATCGAGCTCATGGTACCCGAGAGATTCTATGAGAGCGATGAGTTCTTCTCGAGTTTCATTGATCTTCGATTCATCAGTGATAACCCGTTCGAATTCTGCGAGATAGCCATACCCAGCATTTTTATCGAGACAGAGAACAGTATTCTCATTCAGGTTGAATCATTCACGAGCACGAGACCATTTTGCCTGATAAGAGAATCCTGCTTCGAGCAAGAGATGATCCATTTCTTCCAGAGTCATTGGCGCGAGGTCTACTTCCCACTCGATCCGAGCCGTGCCATTTGAACTCGTCTCATCATTTACGGTCGCTTTCACGACGATAATCGTCTGAGTTGGAGTTCCACGTGTACGGACAGAAAATGATTTTGCTATATTTCTGATATTTTCGAGTTTCACTCACTCTGATTCTGAGACTCTCGAGCCAAGTACAGAAATAAGTCCCTCAAGCGAACCTCATTCGAAGTAGTGATTGCGTTGACTCTCGGTATAGCTATGAGAAATATGAGGAAAGGACGAACCGACTTTTTCCATAAAAGTATCCTTTTGCTCTGCTGTACCGAGTAGGACTTTGATTTCGATTTCGTAATTGTGCATATTCTATAGAGAATCAGTAAAAAATATTTCTGAATTATATCGAAAATAAAAAAAATGGCGAATAATTTCTTAAAAACTATTCCCTTTTTTCTAAAATTGACTTTGATTTCTTAAGGGCATATGCACCAATAATAGTGATGCAGCAGGAAGAGTTCAAGGAAAATGTATGATAACAGCTAGTGATGCGAGTACTGTGGCAATGACTTTTTCTGTTCGAGTAAGTATCTTTACCGCTTCCCGAAATTCTTGCATCTTATCTTGAACTCACATGTATTAATCTTTATGAATGTAGCTTACCATATTCGCTTCTCACTCCCCATATCTTCCAATCTTTCGATAATCTTGTTCTGGCGGACTCGTCATCTGAGAAAAAAGTATCTGTGCGATCTCCATACCTGGTCGCAGGATTATCGGGATAGAGTTCATATTCGCGAGTTCGAATGTGATATTGAGATAGTGTCCCGGATTGATGAGCCCAGCGGTATTATGGACGATAAGTCCGAGTCGAGCAAGTGAAGACTTACCTGAAAGCTGGATGAGGTATTTCTCAGAACCGAATTTCTCTATACTCGTCCCGAGTACCGTCACCCCAGGTCGAAGGACGAAGCCATCTAGAGCAGTGACGACGATCTCCTCGTATTCTGGAAGGATCTTATTTACTGGATCGATATTCGTCACTGAATAATCTTTCACTATAAGGAATCTATCTCAAAGCCGTATATCATAGCTTGCTGGCTGCAGTCGTGAAGTATCAAAATCTGAAATCGTAATATCAGAAGATTCAATAGCTGTACGGATGTCGCGATCAGAGAGATACATAGTTAGGCGTTTGATTTTATAGGATTTTTCGTAAGGTACTCGCGAGCTTTTTTTAGTCCTTCAGTGTCAAGAAATATTAATGTGCTGCGGATTATTTCAAGTTCCTCAATTATTTCCTTTTCATTTTTATTTCTTGCCAGCAGGTTTTCTCATCTTTGGGTAATTGTAGAAATCCTAAAAGCTAAAGCACTATGTCGAGTACGAAGATCTTGGAGTAGTAATCGCATTTCGACACTGCCCTTATTTCGTGGATTTTTAAGATCATCTTCTAAAATAGCATATTGCTGTCTTATGGTATCACTGATCATTAATTGTACACTTTCAAAGCTTCACATATAATCATAATATTGAAAATATCAAGGAATCAAGCTTAAATTCTAATCTGAAATGCAACTTTTTCTCTTTCACCAAAACACTTGGTATGGAGTAGCGTAGTTGAGTCTTTTTCTTGGTCTTGAGTTTATCTCTTTTTCAATCATATTCAAGTCTTCCTGAGTAATGTGT
>JANNCQ010000009.1:0-15372 GCA_031386685.1 Candidatus Altimarinota bacterium
CCACTTAAAAGAGTGTGAATGGAGATATACCAAAGAAACAGTTGAACTTGAAAAAGAACTCATTAGAATGATTAAAACTTTTTATAAAAAAGCCTAGAAAATCTTAATTTTATTAAAATCTTCTAGGCAAGAGCCTATGCAAATATTGACAATATATAACATATATTTATATGTCCATTAATGCTGGATATAACGAGCTCGCATCAGAAGTAGATTATTATAGGATGCTTTTTCAGCTGATACATATCCATCCGATGGCAAATGGTTGAATCAGTTGGAGAATTGGAGATCATTGAAAATTAGAGGAAATTCGCTTGGATTGAGTTGATAAGGTACATACAAAATTTATCAATCCGAAAGAAATAGCTATACTTACTATTGCATTTTGTGAATGAAATTCCAGTTCCCCAGAACAGAGATTAGTCGACCAAGATAGACTCATGTGAGCTGGTATAGTAACAATAGATGATATTATCGTAAGCACCCAATCCCTATTAAAAAATATAAGAAGAGACCATCTAACGAATCCATCTTTTTTACAAAATTGAGTAGAAAATGCAGCTAAAATTGCTATCGCAAAAAGGGCATATGATTGATTAGCTCAGTATTTTTCGGATAATCCAGAAAGATTAAATGATCCAGAATCGATTATCCTCCTTGCATATGTAATTGCCATACTTGGCTATAGGTTTGAATTACGTCCATACATGATAAATCCCAGCTTAGTTAGTATTGATTGGGTGTCGATATATGATTCTATGTTTTCGAACTTTAGTGATAATAATAAACAATTTTTTATTGACTCTGGGTACCATGTTCTATGGGAGGCAATAAAATTGATTCGGGATGAAATATATAACAAAAAAGAAGCAAAAAGGGAAAGAATTGATCTTTTAGCGAGAATGAGAAATGGGTTGAACATTGGAGATATTTTAAGGCAAATCTTTATCCAATCACCTCCCTCGGCTTCGAGCCATCGGCAGGACCCACTATGCCCATAGTCTCGAGTATATCTACTACACGAGCAGCTCGACCATATCCGAGCTTCATATGTCGCTGGATCATCGATGTGCTACACTTCCCATTTGACCGGACGAGCTGGATGGCTTCTTCTACGACTTTCGGATCTTCATCTCCATACTCTCCTCATCCCACCGATCCTTCGAAGTTCCCACGATCTCCCTCGACGATCGATCGATCGTAGATATCTTCGAGCATAGCGGGATCGATCGTGCGCTTGATATGATTGACGACTCGTTCGACTTCGTCTGTCTCGACGAGTACTCACTGGATACGAGTACTGGCCATTGCACCAGTCGGGAAGTAGAGCATATCACCCCGCCCGAGGAGATCCTCCGCCCCTATAGTATCGAGGACGGTGCGAGAGTCGACCTGAGAAGCGACGGTAAATGCGACACGAGAAGGGACGTTCGCCTTGATGAGTCCGGTGATGACATCGACGGATGGTCTTTGGGTCGCGAGGATCATATGAAGTCCGACAGCACGTGCCTTCTGAGCGATACGAGTGATAGCAGACTCGACTTCCTTCTTGTTCCCACTCATCATGAGATCTGCGAGCTCATCGATGATGATGACGATCACGGGCATTCGATCTTTTGGAGAGACTTTCGCATTGTACTCTTCGAGATTTCGTACATTGAGTGGCTTGAGTGTGCTGTATCGTCGCTCCATCTCAGCGACTCACCATTTGAGGGCATTGAGGGCCTTGTCAGGAGAGTTGATCACGGGAGTGAGAAGATGAGGGATACCATCGTAAATACCGAGCTCGACTTGCTTCGGGTCGACCATGATCATTCGGAGTTCCGATGGAGTGTTTTTATAGAGAAGCGAGAGGATGAATCCATTCATCCCTACAGATTTTCCACTTCCCGTCTGACCGGCGATCAGCATATGCGGCATTTTGGCGAGATCGCCGACGATGAAGTCACCATTGATATCTTTGCCTACGGCTATAGCGAGCTTCGATTTGTGATGGGTGAAGGCGTCATCTTGGAGGACTTCTTTGATCCCGACGGTATCTCGTTTTTCATTCGGTACTTCGATCCCGACCAGTCCGAGCCCGGGGATCGGCGCCTGGATACGGATAGACTTTGCTTTGAGTGCGAGAGTGAGATCCTTTTTGAGGCTTTCGATCTTCGCAAGACGTACTCATTCACTCGGTCGGAGTCGGTACTGGATGACAGTCGGCCCGACACTTTCCCCCTCCATATCGACATCGATTCCAAATTGGAGAAGGGTTTTTTGTATCAGGATAGACTTCTCTTCGATCTCATCGGGTGAGACGAGATTCTTATGCTCGATCGTATTGAGGAGCTTCACGCTTGGGAAATCCCAGGTACCGAAGTCGACTGATTGATTTTTCGTCTTGGATTCGATGAGTTTACCATCGGGAGTCTCAAGTGGGACTTTCTTTGTGAGACCCGAGAGGGCATTCGAGAGGATAGACTTTCCTGAGATACCTGATTTTTCTTCTTTGAGAGGAGTCTTCGCCTTCTGGATATTCGCGAGCTTGCGTTCGAGCTCTTCAGCTTTCCTCTTATAGGTTTCATCGAGCTTTACTTTTTTCGTGGGTACTTCATCTTCTTCATATTCATCACTTGGAAGGATAGAATCTCGCATACGAGAAAGAGTCGGGACAGATTCTCGGACCTTCGAGAGGAGTGTCCTATAGGATATACGGAGCGTCATCCACATACTCGCGATGAATATCGTCATGAATCCGAGTATCGCAGCTGATCCTCAGAAAAATCTCACCGCCTGTTCATGGAGGTCGAAAAATCCGATCACATCATGCTTATACATGCCGAGAAGTGATGTCACAGAGAGGAAAAATAAAATGATCCCCGTCATACGAGAGGCTCACCAAGATGCCTTCTTCGTGAGGATCATACTTCCGAGAATCACCAGAATCGGAGAAAATATCCATCTATACTGTTCTCAAAAGAGCTTCATACCGACGATAGAGAGGTACTTCCCTGCTATCGAGGCTTCTGCGGTCGCGAGGAACATGAGTGCTCCGAGTACGAGGAGTATACCTCATGCGATGATATTCTGGAGCTCTGTCGTCATAAAGGGGCGGATGCTCGATTTCTTTTTTGGCATGCGTTTAGTATAAGTAAAGACCTCGATTCTCAAAATTGAATAAAGAGATATAGTTGATAATATAAAGATTTTATTTACAATACATTTTATAATGAAAGATTTTAGGTGATTACATTTTCCGATGGTATACTGACTTTGACTCGATTATCAGCTCGATAAATATTTTCGTCATATCCAAAATTCATACTGAGATAACCCAGTATTTTCATCAGGAAAGTATGTTGATGCAATTGTGAGTGACGAAATATCCGTGAATACACATGGATATCATGGCGCAGAAGAATTGGTAGCTATCATTCGAAATTACTTAACTATGGCAGTATTTTGATATACTTTTTTGCCAAGATTCCATAAACCCATATTTCTTTGTAGTTGAAAAATTCCTTTGCATCATGACGATGATGCAAAACATTTTTGAAGTAAATGAGTATTGTTGAATTCTATACGAAAAGTTAATGATGCTGTTTCTGTTCTTGTGCCACTCAGAAGAGTGTGAGGAGGGAGAAATAGCTTATCTATAGCAGATTCTTCGATTGACTTAGCTTGGTGAAGGCAAGTAATCATATTCGATCATACTCAGGAACATGCTGTCGATGGAGATGAACTAAAATTTTATTGGTCAGCGCTTATGCACCGTAAATATATCTGAAGAGTACAGGAAAGATTAGACAAATTAATAAAAAACATATAATGTCAGAGAATTTTTATTAATACTATGTTCAAACTTATCGAAACTCTTCGCGCGAAACCTTCAGATCGCAATATCCGTATATTTCGTATAGTGTTTGCCTCTATACTCCTGGGGGTTATCTATTTTGGCCTTTCGAAGACCTCTTTCGGGTATAGTGCCATCCCGAATGAGGCACTCTATGTACTCTATATATTCCCCCTGATAGGACTTATACGTGGTATTTTTGATCCTGGTATCATGCGAAAAAAACTTTGGAAATGGACTCAGGTCGGACTCGGTATCTCTATGATGATGATAGCACTTCTGCTTATAGATACTGAGATGCGTATCGTGTCTTCTGGTCCAGTAGTGACCTCGTCATGAGGACTCTCAGCTACCGATATCGTAGCAGTAGGTCCTACGAATACTGCTGCCAGCCCTATAGATACCGACTTCTGGATCGGATTCCTCGGATTCTGGGTATCACTCTTTGGGCTTGTCCTCACGAGCAAGAATATCACCAAGAAAAATGAAAGATACGGAGAAATCGTGAAGAAAATACGAGTATAACCTCAGGGATTGGGGATTGGAGGGATGCTCAGAATACTATATATAGAATATTGACATTTAAATAAATTATATGAATAAAATATTTACCCACCTTTCTTCCTTTTCCAGAGCCATCATACGCTCTGGATTTTTTTGTATCCAGTTTTTTGACTTCACGATCAGAACCTGCTACTATGTATATGTCTACTTCACAGATAGGTACCTTCATATACCGCATTCAGAGCCTTGGTCATCTAAAGTGATCGAAAGCCCTGAAACAATACAAATACACATACAAGCGCCAACGCTTATAAAACTATACAAATCGCACATCCATAAAGGATATGCAAAAAATATAAAGAGCTGGTCATCCTCTAAAACAGACCAAAGTGCAGTAGACCACAGATGACTCTAACATGAAGATAAAGAGTCATAAAAAATCCCCTTCTCGGCTAACTAAAATTATTTATAAAGCCACGAAATGAGAAAGGGGATTTTTATTTGTTTATTCAAATATAATGTTTTCAGCCAATAACTTTATTGCCCTTCATTCTACAGTGTTGACTGTAATTATAGTTCAAGCAAGTTGCATGAAGGCTTGTTGTCGTGTTAAAGTTGTGCCATTTGATTCAAATCCTTGAATTGCTCACGGATTCTCTCATCATGATCATAGTCATATCTTCCAAGATGAATTATTGAGTCTATCTATAACAAGTTGACTCATATAGAATAAATAAAAAATATAATAAATATATGATATTAGTATTTATAACACAGTCAATTAGATTTTACTATGCTCCGAACTTAAAGAGCATCACATCTCCATCCGCTACGATATACTCCTTCCCTTCCATCTTCACTTTCCCCTTCTCTCTGGCACCACTCCATCCACCATACTCTACCAAGTCTTTCCAGTTCACCGTCTCTGCCTTGATGAATTTCTTCTGGAAATCTGTATGGATCACTCCTGCGGCTTCAGGCGCTGTCCAGCCCTTGTGGATCGTCCAGGCACGTACTTCTATCTCTCATGCCGTGAAATAGTACTGAAGCCCCAGAAGATCGTATCCGGTCTTGATGATCGCGTCCATAGGATTATGATCGATCCCCATATCCGCGAGGAACAGCTTCTTATCCTCATCTGAGAATTCGAGCATATCCATCTCGATCTTTGCACTTACTGGAAGTACAGGGATTTTCGTATCGGTGATGCCAGTGATATTTCGAAGTTCACTCTCAGGAGTATTTACCTGATCTTCCGCGACATTTACTGCATAGATAAACGGTTTTGCAGTAAGAAGATGCAGATCATAGATGGATTTTTGTTCTTCGTCAGTGAGCTCCATGAGTGAGGCGATTTTCCCTGATTCGAGATGTGACTTCAGTCGAGCAAATATTTCTTCGTTGGCTTTTGCATCCTTATCTCAGGATCGTACTTTTTTCATATTATCTCCGATACGCTTATCAAGTGTCTCGAGATCCGCGATGATGAGCTCAGTATTGATGATCTCGATATCACGCTTCGGATCGATCGATCCACTGACATGGTGGACATTGCTATCATCGAAGGCTCGTACCACTTGGAGTACGGCATCGACACTGCGAATATGAGAGAGGAATTTGTTCCCGAGTCACTCGCCTTTGCTCGCTCATTCGACGAGTCCTGCGATATCGACGAATTCTATATTTGCTGGTACAGTTTTTGCTCCATTTACGACGATGCGTATTTTTTCGAGGCGTTCATCATTGACATTCACGATTCCAGTGTTTGGTTCTATCGTACAGAATGGGAAGTTTGCCGCTTCAGCGGCATAGGATTTAGTAAGAGCATTAAATAAGGTAGATTTGCCGACATTCGGGAGTCAGACGATTCAGATTTGCATGAGTAAAGTATAAAATATGAAATAAGAGAAATTAAAAAAAATTCTCATTAAAAATTGAGTTTTTGTACTGGAGCGTTCATTTTTTTGAGAGAGATATACTTGCTCGTGAGGATCATATATCCACCGAATATCCCTATGATGATGATAGTCACAAGGTATATCTTTAGTACGACAGAGAGATATTTTGAGTATTGGCGAAAATTCCCGATGTGGAGTGTGACAACCGCGATAAATGCAAATATCACAAGAAGTATGAAGAGATAGATGCCAAAAAGTACGATATTCATAGCTGTAAAAACGAAGAGTCAAAAATTCCCTATAGAAAAACTCCATACACTCTTTAAAGGTACTGATTTTTTATCAAAAGACAAGAAAAAAGAAGTCATTTTAGACTTCTTTTTCGGATCCGTATTATGCGGATATAGGAGATTCTTCGTGTGGATGAGATTCAGCTTTCTTATGAGTATGCCTATGGACAGGATGCTCTGTGCCGATCTCAGTGAGAGTAGATTCTACATGGTTTGCATGCGTCTCTGCTGTTGCTTTATTTGCCGTATCTCTTTCGAGCTCTGTTTCGAGGATTTTTCTCATATGGATAGCATGATCTCGTTCTTTATCCATGATGATTTTCTGTGTATGAGCGTTCTTTTCGAGGTCAGTGAATCTGAGCTTTTCTGTGCGATAACTTTCTTCTTCTCTCTCTTTTGCATCATGTCTACTATCGATATTTACGAGCATAGTATCGATATTGGCGATAGATTTCTCGATGAATTCACGTGGAGTAGAGAAGTTGTGCGTAGATGAAAATACTACAGGTGCTGCTACTTCTACAGATGGTGTAGGGGTTATCGGTGAAGGAGCGGCAGTAGTAATCATAGGAGTAGGAGCAATACCTACTGGAGCTACTTCCTGAGGCATGAATGCAGGAGCCGGCTCGCTTGGATTCATTATACTGTCGAATATACTATTTGTCACTGCAGGAGCAGGAGCTGTTGCAGGTGTTTGAACAGGGGCGACCGGTGATATAGGATCCATATTGATAGTCGGAACGCCGACTGTCATAGGTTCTTGAGCGACAGATTCTGCGGGGGTGATCATAGGCTCAGTCGGAATCATGGCGACAGGTGCCGTATATACAGGATCTTCTGTAGGAGTGATCATCACTGTCGGCGATATAGGAGCAGGATTACTCATCATGCTGACAGACTCGATCATTACGGGCTCTGCAGTGATCATAGGAGTCGTAGGTGTCGGCATACTGATAAGTATAGAGCTCGTATCTGCTTCTGCATGGACTGTAGGCATAGGACTGGGAGCATTCTCTTTTTCTATAGAGCGTGCTTCAGTTTCTGGTCCGAATATGGTCTCTTCAGATGTTTTTTGTATGAAGATAGTATCGGTTGGATTTGTCTGCTGAGACTGTCCTCCACCTTGACTCCCACTCTGTCCTCCACCTTGGGCGGACGTATTGTTCGTAAGTGGATCACTTGGAGCAGGTTGATTCACGGGCTTTTTGAGTATATCATCGAAAAGTCACATAAGAGAAAAAGTTAAGAATATGTTATTAGGATAGCACTTCTTTTTTTAAAATGCAAATTTTATCATACTTTTTCGAAAAACACCTCTCTGATGAAGAGAACTCTCCTATATCTTCGATTATAGATCCATATGAAGCACCTCTTTTTCTATGAAGCTGACGACGTCGAGGGGTGTGTAGTTCGATTTTCGTAAGAAATAATCTGCTCATAGCTCTTTTACCTTTTTTTCTTCATCGACTCCTTCGAGATTTGTATTGACTATGACGGTTGATTGGAGGGATGTATTATTTTTGAGGGTATGGAGTACTTCGAATCCATCCATATGTGGCATCATGATATCGAGGATGATAATCTCAGGACGGAGATTCACAGCTTTGGTCATACCACTGAGTCAGTCAGCAGCGAGCGATACATCATATCCTCTTGATGTAAATGCGACACTATACATTTCGAGTATATCGAGATTATCTTCTATGATGAGAACTTTCTTTTTTGCAGATAGTCCTCTCTCATCTGATGTATCACCCAGATGTGCGATCTTTTCCATGATGGCTGTATTGCTTGCTTGGGTGGGGAAAAGAATAATTTTTTCATTATTCACTTCAGATATAATACTTAATGGGAGGGATCCACGTATGATGAGATATCCATTTATCTGTATTAGTGCAGTAATATAGGACGGATCGACTTCTTTCCAGAGGTCGAGGACAGTGAGATCGGGATTGATCTCACTGATTTTTTTTACGAGACTCAAGATATCTTCATCGTAGTGGACTTTATGTCCGCTTATGACGAGCTTTCATATGAGATCAGCATCAGGAGAGTAGACGATACAGTTATTGCTTATGAAGGACATATACTAAATGGGTAAAGAAAGGGTAAAACAGCTTCAAGATCACTCTTTAGAGGTTACTTCTATTGTACCTCAGAGCATTTCGATCAGTTGCTTCGAAAGATTGAGTCAGAGACCCGTACCGCGGATACTTTTTTTGGTGTAGTTATTATTGTTTGATTCACTGAATTTCTCGAATATATGTTCGACTTGTTTTTCTGATATACCTATACCCGTATCGCATATGCGTATAAGTAGAGTCGATCCTTTCCTCGAGACTTCTATATTGACTTTTCCTCATGCGAGCGTGAATTTACAAGCATTCGAGAGGAGATTATTCATGATCAGTCGGAATTTTTCATCATCGGTATCGATCATCTCGAGGGAAGATATGTCCTCAAGGTTCAGGACAATACCCTTTTCTGTATACATAGACTCAAAATCATTGATGCACTTGCCTATAAGCTCATGTATATTGACACTGGATATATTGAGTCGCATACGTCATGCCTCTATTTTTGATATATCGAGGATATTATTTACCATACTAATGAGAGATTCTGTACTATCATAGATCTTTTTCATATATTGTTTTTCGCTTTCATTGAGTGGTCAGAGAGTATCTTTGAGAAAGAGATCAGCATATCACTTGATGATCGTCATAGGCGTACGGAGCTCATGCGATGCGATCGCGAGGAAGTTATCTTTATTTTGATCGACTTCTTTGAGTTTTTCATAGGCGTTTTTGAGTTCTTTATTTTTTTTCGCGATATCATTTGTCTGTATTTTTACTTCATTTTTGAGTGATTGATTGAATTCGAGTACCTGAAGAGCAAGAGCAATCTTCGGAAGTATGTTTTGTATTATCTGTATTTCTTCACCAGAGTAGGATTTTTCTGATTCTTTGCTCCCGAGAACCAGAAGTGTCATGTTCATCTTCTTCATGCTCTCTATCGGGAATACGATATTTCCTATTTTTTCTACTTCTTCAGTGAGCTCTCTTCTTTCTGTGAGACTCATACTAACCGGATTCTTCGAAATACTTCCACGAATGAGTGGATAGGTATTTTTCTGAAAATAGGCACTGATATGAGGGTAGGTATTTTTCTCTTTATCTTTGAGGATTGCTACATGTCTGACTCGTATTCATTTCCAGAAGTACTCTTCGAGAGACTTAAGGAGACCTTTTTGATCATCGAAAGTACTCGTCCTTTCGAGGAATTTCGTCGTCTCGTGCTTCATATCTCTCATAGATTCTAGGAGAAATGCTTCTCCGAGAATCCTATTTCGATAGAGGAGGATGAAAAATCCTATAAATGTCGAACTAATGAGAACTTCGATGAAGTTCACCTCATAGGTATATTCGAAAAAGTAGGAAAGAATCCAGATGATCCCCCATATACCTCATATAGATATGATGCTTATAAATATCACTCGAAGGAGCTGTAAGAATCAGTACTTCGCATTGAAGAGATTTTGATTCAGGATAGCAAATCCTATGATGAGAGGATATATAGCTATCAGGATCGTACCATAGGGGTAAAAATCTATATTGAATACGGGGAATAAGAGTGAACCATAACCGATGAGCCCTACACATAATCCGAGTGAAAAGTAAAAGATGAGATCTTTCGAGGATCTGAGGGTATCGCGATATGCTCGAAGGAGAAGATCAAAAATAATCCCAAAAAGGATAGTAAAAAATCCAAAAAAAAGCATAAACGATGCACTATATGGAGTATTGAAATACATCTCTCCGAAAAGCAATGTCACATTCGGTATGAGTATACCATAGAGATTCAGTAGGTAGAATACTCCAG
Organism: Candidatus Altimarinota bacterium; assembly: GCA_031386685.1. GTDB lineage: Bacteria > Patescibacteriota > Gracilibacteria > BD1-5 > UBA2023 > JAGOMW01. The sequence goes on from JANNCQ010000009.1 coordinate 10,413, forward strand.
TAATACCATAAGAAGCAATAAGTATATATCGTATGAGCTTACTTTTATTCTCTACGACGAGCATTGTCGTATGGAGTATGAGGACGGGAAGATTCGTGACTCAGAGGTAGGCAATCTTCCACCATATGAGAGCTTCTATAGAGCTCGTAGTCATCGATATATAAAAAATAGATACTCATAATATACTGACACAGGTGCAAAAAAGAGCCCATATCGTATTGACCAAAGACTTTCCTCCATTAATCATTAAAATTGTCATTATCGCATTACTCATAAGTATGCAGATGCCGACCGTACCAAAGAATCACATAAAGAGAGTTGTTTATTGGAGATATGCTATCACATTTATTCTTTTCAAGCAAATCCTGGATTTTCTACGTAGATACTCTTCTTTAAAATTGTTTTCTCTCAGTTTTTTCCTATAATCAGTCCATAATATTATGTCTTTCGTCCACCTCCATACACACTCTCACTATACCTTCCAGAGATCACTCGGGACTCCTCTCATGATCGCAAAACGAGCAAAAGAATTCGGACAGACAGCCATAGCTCTGACAGATGCAGGGAATATGTACGGGTCTTTCGAGTTCTATCAGGCATGTATCGATATCTGAGTGAAGCCGATCATCGGAGTCGAATTCCTCCTCTCGAAAAAGTGAAGAAGCAACCGTGATAAGGATAATGAAATCTTCGAGATCGTCCTCCTTGCCAAAAACTATGCAGGATATAAAAATCTCATAGAGCTCGTCACTCTCTCCCAATTTGAAGGGTATGTCGGTGGTCGCCCGAGGATCGACTTTGAGCTGCTCGAGCGTTATCATGACTCCCTCATAGCTCTCTCGGGGTCTCTCTACGGAGAGATCGCACAGATGATCTCTACTGGACGAGAAGAGTCACTGATCTGTGCTCGGATCGACTACTATAGGACTCTCTTTGGCCGTGATCACTACTATCTCGAGATAGAAGAGCATCCTGATAAGCCACTGCAGTGAAATATCAATAATACGATCATCGATCTATCCAGAAAATATGGATATGAGTATGTAGCGACCAATAATAGCTATTATATCACTCCAGATGACGCAAGTGTACAAGATATGATGGCATCTGTGGCAGATGGAAGGGCTCTCGATGATCCTGATAGACAGACACTCATGAATGGAGATTATTCTCTGCGCTCTTCTCGTGAGATGGAAGAGCTTTTTGTCTATGCGCCTCGCGCCTATGAGAACAGCCAGAAGATCGCTGATATGATCGATCTCAGGATAGACTATGGAACTTATAAGATACCGAGATTTCCACTTTCAGTCGAAGAGAAATGAGCCTACGCAATATTTCTCTGATCAACCAATCACACTCCCCTCTTTCAGTCGCTTGGGGAAGAAGAGTGGTTCCTTCGGAAGCTCTGTATCGACTGACTTGCATTTCGCTATGGTATAGAACTCTCCACTCACGAGAAGGATATCTTCATCTCGAAGAAAATAGTAGAGAGATCAGAGAAGAAAATCTCAGACATGAGTCTCGATGAACTTCATGAGCTCTCTATATCGCACTATCCAGAAGCAAAAATAGATATTATCGCAAAAATGAGCGATAATGATAAATCGATCATCTCTCGTCTCGAATATGAGCTTCTTGTGGTGGACCTCATGGGATTCAATGCGTACTTCTGTATCGTAGCTGACTTCATCCAATACGGAAAGAAAAATGGCGTCCCGGTATGACCTGGTCGAGGATCTGCCGCGGGAGCGATACTCGCTTATCTCTCAGGAATCACCGATATTGATCCACTGAAATATGGTCTTCTCTTCGAGAGATTCCTTAATCCTTCCCGTGTGACAATGCCTGATATCGATGTCGACTTCTCGGATGAAGGACGAGAGAAAGTCCTCACCTATGTCCGCGCGAAATATGGTTCAGATCATGTCGCACAGGTCTGTACATTTGGTACCCTTGCTGCTCGCGCTGCTGTGAAAGATGCAGGACGTGCATTTGGTATACCATTTGCTGAGATGAATGCTTTCGCAAAGCTCATACCAGCTCGTCCTGGTATCACACTGGCTGGTGCACTCGAAGAAGCTGTCGAATTCAAGACGGCATACGATACAGACGAGAAGTATAGGAAGATCGTCGATACCGCTCTCAAAATGGAGGGATCTGTCCGTCAGCTCTGAGTGCATGCTTGTGCGGTCATCATCGCACCTGAGCCCATGACTCACTTCTGTCCCCTCCAGCCACCACCGAAAGATCCGACCTCTATCGTGACGCAGTTCTCAGCTTGACCGCTCGAAGCTCTCTGACTTCTCAAGATGGATTTCCTCTGACTCCGGAATCTCTCGATCCTCGATCGAGCACAGAAGATCGTCGAAGAAGTCCATGGCGTGAGAGTCGATCTCCTCCAAATCGACTATGAGGATATGGGGGTTCTCTCACTTTTTGGTGAAGGAGATATGACCGGGGTATTCCAGTTCGAATCTCCTGGGATGAGACGCTATCTGAAAGAGCTGAAGCCTTCATCTTTCGAGGATCTCATCGCTATGGTATCTCTCTATCGGCCAGGTCCGATGCAATATATCCCAGAGTTTATCGATCGAAAATTCGGACGTAAGACGGTCGAATATCCACACCCTTCTCTCGAAGCTATCCTCCAGCCGACTTATGGTATTGCAGTATATCAAGAGCAGATCATGCAGCTCGTACAAGCTTTTGCCTGATTCTCCCTCGGAGAAGCAGATATCCTGCGTCGAGCGATCGGAAAGAAGAAGCTTGAGCTTCTCATGGAACAAAGAGGTAAATTCATCGATGCTGCAAATAAGGAGTGACACAAAGAAGAGCTCGCGATCTATATATTCGATGAGATTATCGAGCCATTTGCAGGATATGGATTCAATAAATCTCATGCAGCCTGCTATGCTATGATCGCTTATCAGACGGCTCATATGAAGACCTACTATCCTACAGAGTTCATGGTCGCGATGATGACGTCTGATGAGGAAGATACCGATCGCATACGTCTCGAGATCGAAGAAGCACGAGAGAAAAATCTCAAAATACTCCCTCCCGATGTACGAGAATCCGGGAAGCACTTCACCTATATCGATGCTCATACGATCCGCTTCGGATTAAAAGCAATAAAGTGACTCGGTGAAGGTCCGATCGATACGATCATCGCAGCTCGCACTGATCGGAATTTTGATTCACTTTATGACTTCATCGAGCGAACCTGAGGCGATGTAATCAATAAGAAATCTCTCGAATCACTTATTTACTCAGGAGCACTCGATGGATTCGGAGAACGTGCGAGTCTCCTCGCTTCGATGCTGAAGATGAGTGCCTATGAGAAAGAGCTCCAGTCCAAACGCGAGACTTCGCAAATAGGACTTTTCGATATGACTCCAGCGAGTGAGACTTCTGTCCACTTCGAACTCGAGAAGTGTGAGCCACTCTCTTTCGAGGCTCGTATGAAGGGAGAGAAGGCGATCATCGGATATCCTGTATCGGGTCATCCACTCGATGGTATCGGTGACTTCATCCGTGCGAAGTCGAAAAATATGGGACCGATACTCGAGTGGATCGCTGGTCTCGATGATGCTCCCATCGAAGTTCCTCTTCCTGAGAGCATCCCTGTGTGAGTCGAGGATATAGAGGCTTCATGAGAGACGCTCTTTCCGCTCGATGATATGCCACCAGATATCAGTAATGCTGATATCCCTGAGATGACTGAGGCTCCTCTTCCCAGAGTTCCAGAGCTCCCACCGATCGAAGAAGAGCGAGAAGAGTCTATATATGCTCAGCTCATCGGTGTAGTCGGGAATGTCCGCAAGATGCAGACGAAGTCCTGAGGCATGATGATGGTAGCGACAGTCGAGACCGTAGGATTCGATTTCCGTATCGTGATATTTCCGAAGGATTATGAGAAATACGAATCCAAGATCGAAGAAGATATGATCGTGGTCGTCGATGGTCGGATCAAGTTCGATCGGGAATCAGCAGAAGTGAGCATATTCCCTTCTGCAGGATTCGGAAAGAAGCGCACTGATGGTGATGGTGCGGTGAAGTGCTTCTCGATCTCGGTTTTTCGGGAAATGGCTCTTAGTAGGATGGTCAGTTCGTCTGATAGTCGGATAGTCGGAGCATCGGAGGCGAGGATAGTGCAGACGATTTCTTCGGAAGGCGAAAAACCGTTTCTCCAACCCTCCAACTTTCCAACCCTCCAACCCTCGAATTATATCATTGATATACCATCTTTCTGGACCAAAGTGGATCTCCTCGATCTTAGGGATTATCTCGAAAAAGCTGAAATCTGACTCACTCCTGTCTGGATACGTATACATGGACTAGAGAAGGATACGAAGTTCTCTGTCGCTTCCCTTCCAGATCTGGAGATATGGCTCGGGAAGAAGGGGGTGTAGATGTTTTGATTGCGCGCTGGCATCGTCTTCTATACTAGTTTCGCTTATCGACTCTCTCTTTCTAATAAGAGAGCCTACATAAAAAATGAGGCTCACGAAGAGCCTCAAATCTTGCTAGTGGAATACCCCATATCTTTCGATAGAGATAGACTCATATTTCGGAGTATCAGATGTAGCCTCTGATTTTGGGAACCTCATCGAGGGACTTATCCTTCAGGTCAGATTGCTCTTGACCTGAACCATTAGATCATCGTTTTTGGTTTGATTCCCATTGACGGAGGTTGGTATAAGTGCCATCGACGTAGACATCACCATTGTTGTGGATGGTGACACGCTTGTTTCTGATCTTTGTATCGAGACGCATGAGAGGATAACTCCAAGTTTTTCTAGGCAACCATAGAATATCATAGGCTCTTGCCTAGAAGAAAGTAACTCATATACTTTCTTTTTATGATCCCATATAGCAAAATCAGTACTCAGAAAATCAAGAAAATTATTAAACACTTTTGTACCGATGTTGATGCTACAAAAACAAGTGAATTACTGGA
>JANNCQ010000019.1:0-12046 GCA_031386685.1 Candidatus Altimarinota bacterium
ATCATCTAACATTTTTTGCTTGAGTTCCATATATGCATAACAAGAAGGCATAGGTACAATTTCTTAGAGAATAATTCCTTACGGAATTATCTTACCAGAAAATGTAAACCTAATTGCTGCAATTATAACAAAATTATTATAATGATTTACATTATGAATCAACCAAAAAAAATTGAATCTACTGAGGCTAGGAAACTTCAACTCAAAGAGCTCATAACAAGCACATATATCATCGGTATCGATATCGATGGCACACTTTCTGATACTATCTGAGCTGCACTTGCTGAGGTGCGCAAGAGGTATGGAGATGTAATGGATTTTTCTCAGTGGAAAACATGGAACCCTCATGAGATCCCTGAGTTACAAGCGATGGGAATTACTACAATAGAGCATACTATTGATCTATTGTATGCTATACTTAGAGAATGATGAGATCAAGCAGTATGACCTATCGATGGTTCAATTGACTGAATCATGAGATTCCAATCTCTCGGAAAAGAGCTCATCGCCCTCTCGGGTCGTATGGATGATTCTCGTCCATATACGACGTGATGGCTTGAACAGTATTTTCCATGAGTATTTCAGAAAGTCCTCCTGACCGATCATGATACCCCGAAGCAAGTAGAAAAGTACGTAGTCGCTCGACAGTATGGCATCTGACTGATGATAGAAGACAATGCTCACTATGCTATCAATCTCGCGAAAAATGGTATCCCAACTATCCTCCTCGAAGCTCCATGGAATATTGATATAGACACCTCTGCATATCCAGATATTTATCGAGTGAAGGACTGGAGAGAGCTCAATTCGCTACTTTGATAATTTATTTGATAAATCCCCTAAAATCGGTACACTTCTACCGATTTTTTTTACTGTTTTTCTTATGCTTCCACAGTCTATCCGAGATTTTGTAAAACTCCGTATCGAACAAACCGAAAAACCATTTATTCCTGGTGAATCAGCTGTACCCGTGAGTGGGAAGGTATTCGATGAGACCGAGCTCGAATATATGATCGAATCGGTACTTGATTGCCATTGGACCGAAGGTCGATGGAATAAAGTGTTTGAAGAGAAACTGGCAGCATTTTTCGGGTTGAAGCATGTCATGACGACCAACTCTGGAAGTTCAGCGAATCTCCTTGCATTTACGGCCCTTACGGCGAAAGAGCTCAAAGAAAGACGAATCATGCCTGGTGATGAGGTGATTACGGTTGCGGCTGGATTCCCGACGACGATCAATCCCATCATCATGAATGGGTGTGTGCCGGTGTTTGTCGATATCGATATAGGAACCTATGAGGCCAATATCGATCAGATTCGAGAAGCTATTACACCGAAGACCAAGGCAATAATGATGGCGCATACGATGGGTAATGTCTTCAATCTCGCAGAAGTACGAAAAATCTGTGATGAACACAAACTCTGGCTTATAGAGGATACGTGTGATGCCCTCGGTGCCAAGTATGATGGGAAATTTGCAGGAACATTCTGAGATATTGCCACCCTTTCATTCTATCCTGCACACCATATGACTATGGGGGAGGGGGGAGCACTACTCACCAATAACAGCCTATTAGCAAAGGTAATCAAATCGTATCGTGATTGGGGTCGAGATTGCTGGTGTGCGACAGGTCAAGACAATAGCTGTAATAACCGATTTGGTTGGCAGCTTGGTGAACTCCCAAAGGGATTTGATCATAAGTATATCTATTCACGACTCGGATTTAATCTCAAGATCACAGATATGCAGGCAGCACTCGGGGTCGCACAGCTTGAGAAACTCGAATGATTTATCGCGAAACGAAATGAAAACTGGAAAATACTTACTCAGAAACTTCTGCAAGCATGACTTGATCGCCACTTTATCCTTCCAGAAGTCACTCCTAATAGTTCACCGAGCTGGTTCGGCTATGTCCTCTCGATTCTACCAGAGTCAGGTATCAATCGGGAAGAACTCATGAAGTATCTCAATGAGAAAAAGATAGGCACGAGGCTATTATTTTCTGGGAATTATCTTCGTCAGCCTGCATTTATCGACTATGTGACTGACTATCGTGTCATAGGAGATCTTCGAAACGCTGATTTTGTCATGAACCAGACATTTTGGCTTGGCGTATATCCGGGTCTCGGTGAGGAACAGTATGATTATATTGTAGATATGATAAAAGGTTTCATAAAATTATAAAGTACTTCCTATGAATAATCTTACTTTTGTTATTTTTGCGTATAATGAGGAGAAACGTATTGGATATGCCGTACGAAACCTTATAAGATATGGGAAAGTTATTGTTATAGATAACTGTAGTATTGATAAAACTCAAGAGATTGCTGAGAATCTCTGAGCCCAAGTATTCCAGTACAAAAATAATGGTTATGTAGAAACACCAGAAGAATTAGCGTTCGTACAATCGAAGGTGACGACCGAGTATATGAGTTGGTCTTTTGCAGATGAAATGTGGTGAAGAGAGCTCTTGGAAAAAGTCACAGAAATTACTAAGAAATGACTTCATGATGGTATCGCAACAGTTCAGAAGAATTACCATTATGGTATACGCGATCTGAATTTTATGACATATAGCTTGAAATGAAAAAAGGCGTCACGACACGTACATATTATAAAGAAAGAATTACTCGAATGTAGTGGTATGATACATCGAAGTCTTAAATTTAACTGTGTAAATATCTACTATATGCCGTTAGAAGAAAAATACTACATACACCATCTTTCCACGTATAATGTAAAAAAATTCGAACAAGGTTATCTTAAATATGGAGATATTGAGGCAGATTTACGCTTCCAAGATGGTGAGAGAACATCATTCTTGAAACTTACAGTCACTATTTTTACATATTTCTTTATATACTATATTTGGCAAGGAGCGTGGCGTAGCTGAAAAGCGGGACTTATCATGGTGACCCAATTCATGATCTATAAATTTAATACATGGGCAAAGATATGGGAGCTAGAAAACAATATAACACTCCTTTCTATTGAAAAGAATTACGATGCTATACGAGAGGATATTCTGCAAGAAATCGAGAGTAGATCTTAAATTGAATTTTCTCTTCATCAAGAGTATGCCACTCCTTTCAACCTGCATCGCCTCCTATAATGTAGAGAAATATATCTCAGAGTGTCTTTCGAGTATTTTTGTGTTCGAAAAAACTCTCGATAGGGAGATCATCATCGTCGATGATTGTTCGAGTGACGATACAGTCAAGATCATCGAGTCGCTTATGAAGAAACATCCAGAGGAGAATATCCGACTCATACGAAATAAGAGAAATCTCTGACCTGCAGGAAGCTATAATGTCGCGGCAGAAAACTCGAAGGGGAAGTATATCACATTTCTGGACTCGGATGATTTTCTCATCGCTTCAGGATTCTCGGCGAAGATTGCTCTTCTCGAAGAGAATCCAGAGCTCCAAATCGTCTATGGAAACGGGGTATTCTATGAGAAAGGGCAGAGCGGTATTGCTCTCCAGAATCATATCCAGAAACTCCTGAATAAATCTATCGAAGATATACGAGAAGTTCTCTATACGACCATTCCGATGCTCTCAGTATCATGTAGCGTGATACGGCGAGATTTTTTTACTCATATCGGATGATTCGATACTGCATGTCAATCGAATGACTGGGTACTGAATCTCCGCATTTTCCAAAATATCGAGAAGAAAGAGGAATGTACGTATGTACTCGATCCTGTCTTTGCCTATAGGATACATTCTCAAAATATTTCGAAAGATCAAAAAAAAATGACGAAACTCCTCACAGAAGTAGTCGATCGTTATCATGGCGAGAAGTATAAGAATATCGGCTATTCTAATATTTACTTTTTTGTTGCACTCAATAATATCCTTCAACATCGCTATATTGAATCATTCGTAATATTTCGGAAATCTCTGGAATTTCAGTTTCGATTCTGACGCATATTACTCTATGTCTTCACTCTCGTGAGCCCGGTAACATGGATATCGAAAACATTTCCGAGACTCTTCAGTTTTTTGAAGAAAATCATGCAGAAAATCGGATGATAAATCCATTATCTCAAACACATAATCCTCCTATCTTATGAAAAATACACTCGCAAAAGCCCTCTATTATATACAAAGAAATGGTATTTTCCGTCTCGCTATCAATGGATGGTACTATCTGATCGTCGTCCACTATAAGAAAAAACTTGCCTATAAATACCTCAAAGGGAAGTGAGTCGAGATTGGCGCGCTGATGAACCCATTTCCGTATGATAAGAAAGTCGCGGAAGTCCGCTATAGTGACTATAAACCGACGAAAGATCTCGTGGAAGCCTATCCTGCTCTTGCGGGATTCAAGCTCGTGGATGTCGAGTATGTCTGCCCAGCCGATGATCTCCACTCGATACCGACCGATAGTCAGGACTTTCTCATCGCGAGTCATGTCTTCGAGCATCTCCCGAATCCTATCGGAGGACTCGAAGAATTCTATCGTGTATGTAAGGACTGAGCTATCATCTATCTCACTGTTCCTGAGAAGACGCGTACAGGAGACAAGTTCCGCTCGCGGACTCCTCTTGCTCATATGATCGACGACTACCAGGCGTACTCGCCTGAGCGAGACCTCGAACACTTTCGTGAGTTCGTCCATATGAGTCCTGTCTATAAGGAAGCATTCGAGAAAGAGGCGGGACACCTACAGAAGACCGTCGAATCATTTCATTATCATGTATTTCTCGAAGAGGATGTCATCGATATCATCGACTGGTGCAATCGCAATATCTCAGTGAACTTCGAGATCCTCGATCATAAGCCCCTCCTCGTGAATAATCCTGCTGATCTCGACTTCGCACTCATCATCCGTTGTCATAAGTAGTTTCTAGAGATATTTTCTCCACCACTCATCTCATTGGGTGGTTTTTATATTGTTTCCAAATAGCCTAAAAGGTATCCTTTCTATTGTATCTACCATATTTCCGAGTCAGAAAAATTGGAGAATCGGATATACTATTTTTCTTTTTAGCTCCCATCCGAGAGTGAGTGTCGCATATACTACTGAGTGGACTGAATAGACTCTTCGGATATTTGCCCATGTGAGGCGATGCCACTTATAGCTATAGTTTGTACTTCATTTTTTTATGAGATGCAAAGTAAGAGGCTCGTCGAGGTTTGCTATTTTTTTCTTTCCATGGCAGAGGTTATACCTCAAAGAATAAGCATCACACATATATTCTGTTTTGAATGTATCATATCTAAAAGTGCCATCGTACCGAAAGAGGAGTGAAGGGTGTACTGTATAATAATTCTCTTTTCAAAGAGAGTATTCAAAGTATTTTCCATCTCACTCGTAATACATTACTGTTTTGGTGCCGCAACCGATATAGTTTGGATTGAGTAAGAGGAAATTGAGCTGTTTTTCGAGTTTTTCAGCTTTCCAAATATCGTCATGGTCCTGGATCGCGATATACTCTCACTGTGCTTCTCCGAGTAGGAGATTGAGTCCTCAATAGGGTCCAAGATTCTCTTTACTTCGTATAAGTCGTACAGTTTTTTGTTTTTTACTTTCGGTGTTGATGTGGATGATTTGGTATTCATTTCATTCAGTTTTTTCTAATATACCGTCGAACCATAAAATTATGTCACTCTGTATATCTTCACTTGAAGCATTATCGAGTATAAGTATTTCAGTATTCTCATACGTCTGGTCGAGGCATGATCGCAGAGTATTTCTTAAATACTTACCAGGATTGTAGGCGACGATGAGAATAGAGATGAGAGGATTAGTTCACATATTCTTTTATAAATTTTAAGATATTCTTTTGGAAGTTTTCTTTGGAGAATTTTTTTGCATGCCCGATGATCATCTCAGGATCGAAGGTCATCTTCTCGAATCTCTCGAGGGCTTCATCGAGGGATAAAGGAGTCTGTCTTGAGAAAAATATTCCCGTTTTTCCATCTTCTATAGTTTCTAGAGCTCATCACTTCCCATAAGCAATTACAGGTATACCCGATATCATAGCTTCTATAGGTACAAGTCCGAAATCTTCTTCTGGAGGAAAGAGGAATGCTCTCGCATGAGAAAGAAGTCGATCTTTCTCTTCGTTCGATACTCGGAATTTCCATTTTATATTCGATCGTGAGCGGAGTTGGAGCGTACGAAAAGTCGGAGTATCGGTTGCAGTACAGAGGATGAGGCTTTTACCATTAGCATTAAAGGTATCGACCAGGAGATCGAATCTCTTGTAGGGGATACATCTTCCTATAGAGAGATAATATGCCTCACTCCCTAGCTCTTTCTCTGAAGGAAAAGGGGAGTCCGAAAGCTCCCTCTGCTTTAGAAGAGGGTCGGGGAGGGATACTCCAGGATAGATGACAGTACTGTCTCGACCATAATATTTCTTGATCCTTTCTCTGGTATTCTCAGAATTCGCGATGAAAAAGTCGACTTTCTGTGCTGCTTCATAGTCGACTTTTTGCATCCATCTCCTCACGAGTCGAAATATTGTTTTCACGAGAGGATTCATCCATCCGAATTCCATCATATCTTCGTATTCTTTCGCATGACTCCAATAGTAGCGAGTGGGGGTATGACAATAGACGAAAACCTTTGGTTTTCGAGTTCAAGTCTTAAGGTTCAAGGTTCAAATTTTCGGGTCTCTGTCATTTCGAGCGGAGGCGATAGCCAAAGTCGAGAAATCTTGCTCTACATGATTATAAGCAGGATGTCTCCTATCGTCGACATGACGAGCATGGTTCCACTTCCCACAAGCAACCTGCTTACTCTCAGCACTACTAGAACATATGATGAGGTCGTATCCTGAGAGATCGAAACTCCGAAATGCCCACGGCCGAAGTACCCCCGCGAGTTTATGTCTTCGATTGAGAATTGGGACTTTTTGGAGCCAGCTTGTGTATACTCTTCTTCACTCGAGCATCGGATGATCCATATAGCAGACACTTGTATAGATATCCGCCTCGGGAAATGCCTCGAGAAGGTGAGATATGACGAGCTCAGCTCATCCGAAGTCGATGAGCCAGTCACAGATTATGGCTATCTTATATTCATAATCAGAATACATAGTTTCTAATATATCTTATTCTGAAATAGATCGTATCGCATCCATTTTGTTTTCATTCCCACAATACGAACCAATACCCTTCATACACCAAGTCTCATAGGTTTGAAGTCTAAGAAGCTACTAAAATTTGGAATAGAATTTATATTAAAATTCAACGGTTTTTTTAACTCACGATCATAACCCTCATGTAAGTATCACTTCCATGTGTTTACATAGACTCTTGTGATGATAAATCTATCATCCACCATATCAATTTCAGCCCTTGTAAGTGTTGTTCAAGACTCACTAAATCAAGTTCAGTTACCAAAAAGTAAGACAGAGTTTTTATCTTTACATGTATACTCATAGACAGAAGTTTCTGCTTGGTAAGTACCATCGTAGTACTTGTAACGTAGATACATAAAAAATAAACTCCCCTTTCTTTTTATTACTTGGCTTATAGTCTCATTCGTATTTGACCCATTTGGCACGAAAGTTTCGTTACTACCAAATGAGTTTACCTCATATACACCGTCTTTATATAAGCAAAACCTTTCCTGATCAGTTAAAACCTCATCAGAATAAGTCTGTCACATTTGAAAGAGTAAACATAGAAAAATAGGTATCAACAAAAAATAACGCATATATATTCGAAGTTAAGTATTAAATTGTATTAATAGTATTGTTTTTCCCTAAGAATTCAATATTCTTTTCCTATGCTCGAAAAATCTAACATCGCGATCCTCCATGATGCATTCCTCTATCGTGGAGGAGGGGAGAGGCTTGTCACTCTTATGGCGAAGTCGCTCGACGCTGATCTGATCTCAGGATTTTTCTCTGATGGCAGCTTCGATCCACGTGAGCTTGGTTTCGATTGAGCGATCATCCCTCTCGGTAAGCCTGTATTCATGAACTGAGTACGACACATGCTCCTGAAGTGGAGATTCATGAAAAAGGCGAAGATGCTCTCGAATTATGATATCGTGATATTTTCTGGAAATTGTCTCGACGCTCTTATACATGTAAAGAAAGAAGCAAAAAAAGTCTATTACTGTCATACGCCACCTCGATATCTTTTCGACTTTCGAGAGGCCTATCTTGCTCGTATACCATTTTTCGTACGTCCACTCTTTCGATATATATTCACTCGTCATGCTAAGAAGTATAAAGAGCAACTCGGAGAGTTCGATATTATTTTTACGAATTCAGAGAATGTCCATGATCGTCTCCTGCGATTTTGCGGGGTAGAGAGTGAGATCCTCTATCCACCGACAGATATCCATCATTTCGTCCCAACGACAGATGAGCGCATCAAGGGTGATCTTTTTCCTTCAGAGAAAGTGAAAGCGAAAAATGAATATTTCGAGAACTATTTCCTCTCGTTCTGTAGGCTTTCTCCCCCGAAGCGAGTCGACTTGATCGTCGATGCATTTATCGATATGCCTGATGAGCATCTGATCCTGACCTATGGGAAAAATGATCCCGAAAAAGAGAAAATACTTGCAAGTATAGCAGGAAAGAGCAATATCATAGCCCTTGAATCTCCAGACGATGTAGCGCTTATACGACTTATTCAGTGAGCGACAGCGACGATCTATATCCCGATCGACGAAGACTTCGGGATGGCGCCAGTCGAATCTATGGCATGTGGTACTCCTGTGATCGGATCGAATGAATGATGACTCAGGGAGACGATCTATGATCCGACGACGGGGAAGCTCATCGATATATTCGATCCAATTTCATGAATCGAGAGCCTGAAATATGTCATCAAAAATATAAAAGATGAACAGTGGAAAAATATGAGAAGAGATTGTATCCTTCGGGCTACTGACTTTTCTCTTGAAAAATTCGAAAAAAAGCTAAAATCCTCTCTCAATATTCAACTATAAATACTATGACACGACTCGCTATCACATCTATGTATGCCAATCCTCTCCATCCAGGACATATCGAATGTCTCGAACTCTCGAAGTCTGAGGCATGAGCCGATGAACTCTGGGTCATCGTGAATAATGATCGCCAAGCAGAGCTCAAGCGTGGAGTAAAGTCTTTCCAAGATGAGAAATATCGTCTTGAGGTCGTAGGGTCACTGAAGCAAGTCGATCGAGTATTTCTCTCGATCGATCAGGATCCGAGCGTCTGCGCAAGCCTCGAGACCCTTATCACAGAAGCAAAAAATTGTGGGAAATACGATGAGATAATCTTCACGAAGTGAGGTGATCGGTTTGCTTCTGAGATACCCGAGGCAGTACTTCTTCGCTCTCAGTGAGTCCGTATCGTCGACTGACTCGGTGCTAAGACGCATAACTCGAGTGATATGGTCAAAAATGTGAAGGATAAAGCGGATGAGAAAGATCTCGATGCGAAAATCGCAGATCTTCCGAAAAATCTCACCGAAGGTCGCTATCTCGAAGTCGGGAACCGTCCATGGGGAGTCTACTATGTCCTCGAAGATCTTCCGCTGTATAAAGTCAAAAAGCTCGTCGTCGAGCCAGGTAAGCGCCTCTCACTTCAGTCTCATACGAAGCGTAGTGAACATTGGACGGTCGTCTCAGGAGTCGCGACGGTCGATATACGTGATCCAGATTTCGCTTCTGTCGAGCAGATCCGTATGCTCAGAGCCAATGAGGGATGCTATATATCGGCTCATCATCTCCATCGTCTTGCAAATACCGGGACGGAGCCTCTCGTCATCATAGAAGTCCAGTGTGGAGAATATACGGGTGAAGATGATATCAAGCGGTATGATGATGATTTTTGACGTCACTAATATGCAATTTCTCTGACTGCATCTTTGGAAAGGGAGATATCATGATTTTCTTCATATTCTAGAGCATCCATCTGGCCCGACTCTTGTGTTCACTCCGAATCCTGAGATGCTCCTCGGGGCTTCTCGAGATAGAGAATTCCTCCAGACTTTATGAAGAGCGCAGTACCTCGTCCCTGATGGAAATGGGCTCTATCTCTCTTCGTATATGAAAGAGGGACACTCTTTTCTCTCTTCAGGATGGAAGCTTCTCACTTCGAAAAAATGGCTCATCAAAAAATATGGCGAACTCATCAAGGGAAGCGATCTTACGAATGATCTCGTATCCTATGCGCATACACATCAGAAAAAACTCCTTCTCATTGATAATTATCGTATCGATGAGCCAAAGGATGAATTCGAGAAGAAAAAAATGCATGTCCAGTCTCGTATACTGGAACTTTTTCTTGAGAGATATAGAGATCTCTCGATCCAAGTATTTTTTCTCGGAGAGATGTCTCCTGATGCGATCGCTCATCATATAGAGCTCGGTCATATCGACTATGTATTCGGGTGCTCTGGGATGAAGAGTCAGGAGAAGATCCTCTTTGAGATTTTTTCGTACCTTCCTGACCATTTGCCTGTAGTAGGCCTTGGAGTCGGCTCATCTTTTGACTATCTTCTCGGACTTCAGAAGCGCGCACCACGCCTTTGGCGAAAAACTTGACTCGAATGGCTCTATAGACTTATCATGAATCCGCGTAAGAGATGGAGTCGTATCATCGATGCAGTATGGAGATTTCCTCATATGGAGGAGGATTCTCAGGAAAAATAAATATATTTTCTCGATTTTTTTTCTTTGTTGGATACAATCAAGGAAATTTCTTTTTTATTATGCTTTTTCCACGAAGAAAAACCCATACAGTCATGGTGTGAAATATACACTGTGGATCTGATCATCCGATCGTCGTCCAATCTATGACCAATACTCCCACTCGTGATATCGAGGCGACCGTCGCTCAGATTATCGAGCTTGCTGATGCAGGATCAGAGGTGGTGCGTATCACGATCGATACCGAAGCAGCAGCTCTCGCCACTTCAGAGATCGTCCGTCGTATTCGAGAGAAGGGTTATATGACCCCGATCGTCTGAGATTTCCACTACAACTGACATATATTACTCGAAAAATATCCTGATATGGCTCGAGCGATCGCGAAGTATCGAGTGAATCCAGGAAATGTCGGA
The DNA here is from genome assembly GCA_031386685.1 of Candidatus Altimarinota bacterium. GTDB lineage: Bacteria > Patescibacteriota > Gracilibacteria > BD1-5 > UBA2023 > JAGOMW01. The sequence continues at coordinate 11,029 of JANNCQ010000019.1, forward strand.
AAAGGCGACCGACACGATGATAACTATCATAAGATCATCGCGGCTGCTATCAAATATGATAAGCCTGTACGTATCGGCGTGAATGGAGGATCACTCGATCAGGAGCTTCTGGGTGAAAATATGGAGGAAAATGCACGATCTCCCCACCCGAAATCAGCGCAAGATGTCTATATCGATACAATGGTAGAATCAGGGATCCTCTCTGCAGAGAAAGCAGTCGAGTGGGGCCTTGCTCCGGAGAAGATCATCATCTCGGTGAAGATGTCGACACTCCAGGATATGATCGCCGCCTATGAACGCATAGCCCCAAAGTGTCTCTACCCACTTCACCTGGGCCTCACAGAAGCAGGTGCTGGAACGAAGGGAATCAGCTCTTCAGCAGCTGCACTCTCGATCCTTCTCCAAGCGGGAATCGGAGATACAATACGTGTATCACTGACTCCAGAGCCTGGAGCTCCACGTTCCCTCGAAGTACAAGTCTGTCGAGATATCCTCCAGTCGATGGGATTTCGTGCCTTCGAGCCACAGATCGTGAGCTGTCCGGGATGTGGACGTACGAGCTCGGATAAGTTCCAGATCCTTGCGAAATATGTCAAAGAACGCATCCGAGAAAAAATGCCCGATTGGTCTCGGAAATATAATGGATTCGAGAATACGCATATCGCGGTCATGGGCTGTATCGTGAATGGTATAGGGGAAGCGAAGCATGCTGATATCGGTATATTCATCCCCGGAGATGCCGAAGCTCCACAGCTCCAGATTTATGTGAAGTGAGTGCATTATCAGTCTCTCGAAGGCAAGGATATCCTGGCAGTAGGGAGGGAGTTTATCGGAGTGATAGAAGGGTATCTAGAGCAAAATTACTAGGAAATAAAATAATATTGTTATAATTGCAGCAATTAGGTTTACATTTTCTGGTAAGATAATTCCGTAAGGAATTATTCTCTAAGAAATTGTACCTATGCCTTCTTGTTATGCATATATGGAACTCAAGCAAAAAATGTTAGATGATATACTC
>JANNCQ010000032.1:0-22016 GCA_031386685.1 Candidatus Altimarinota bacterium
GTCCGTAGGAGTGCACCAGGAGGAGATGATAAAGAAATATATTGATGATCAGTGACAATAATTCCTAGAAGGAGAATAGATACTTCGTGTATACGAGAACGGGCAAGCCCCATGCCTTTAGGCTGGGGTAGCCTTTACTTGTAGAGTGACTTAATATCGATACTTTAACTAGATATTGAATCAGGCTTGTATTAGACTGACGAAATTGTCTTGAAAAAAAGAGTTTTGAGACAACTAATATTATATACTCAGGTATTGGAAGATAACGAAATTATTCAAATAAAAACATATATCTTATAATCATATGTTGTTCCAAAAACTTTCTCATTCATTTCAACTCAAATACTTTCAGCTTCATAGGAATCTTTTCTCCATGAAAGAAAAGGAAGATATTATTTTTAAGAAATCTCTAAAAAAGCCTTCAAGAAGTATAAGGACTTTCCGATATGATTTATTTGAGATATTGAAGATGATATTTATGAATTCCAAATTTCATTACTGAATAAGCGAAACAATATCGATAAACTATTCTCATTCTAATTTACACTGAAGTATCCCCAAATTCACAAGGATACTTTTTTCGTTCACTTTCCAGTTGGTATTTTCAAGTGATCCTTGGATCATTTCGAGAAATGCTTTCTTCTCAAGACCCTTCCCTGCAATACTTAGCTCAACATTTACTCATCGTTTGAAGACTACAGGATTGGAAAAAGTAATATCTTTGTATTTTTTCTTCTTGAGAGCTTTTGTGATTAGCTCTTTGAGATCAGGAAAATCAAGCTTCTTAATCTGGGGAGTAGCTATTCCCTCAGGAGAATCTTCTGCTTTTCAGTCTTTACCCCATCCAGGACTTCTGACAAGATGATGAAGATGATTCAGACTTACTTGAGCTTCTCTATAATCTCCTGTTTCCTTTTCAGATAAGACGTGTTTTTCTCTGTCTGATATATAATTGAGATCCTCTTCTTCAATAGTTCTTTCAAAAATATCTTCTTTAACATAATCACAAGAATTACAGGTATCCCGATAAATAGTTTGCTTCTCCTGATCTATAATTTCGGATTTCAGATCTGTACTTTGGCATTTCTCGCACTTCTGTTTCTCATGACGGAACTCTTCTCCATCATCATAAAATGCCCTTTTGAGTTCGCATCTACTACACTCAAACATAAATAATATTCTGTGCCTCTCTTTTTTATTATGAGAAAAGAAAGGAATCTTCTCGATTATCCTCATTTCTCCATTACATTTTATGCAGAATGGGTGCCTTTTCGGTTGAGTATTTTCATTAAACTCATCCATTCCTCTATCTCTTTCCATCCATTCCTTGATAGTAGTATCTCTATCTATAGCAAGTTGTCATTTCTCAAAGTAGAGCATTAATGTTCTTATGCACTCATCCATACTACGGATACTCTTTTCATCTTCACCTTCTTTCATTTCTGAGAGCGATTTTTGAAGTGTACTATCTAGACTTCTCTCAGTCATGCGATAATGTGTAACGACCATTATATCCTATCGATTCTCATAATATTCTCGATCCTTGAGCTGTGGAATATAGGACATAGGATGAATTTAAGATGTTTTAGTATTATAATGAAAGAAGGGACCGTGTAAAAAATATCTTGGGACTTTCTTATTTATACTTTTTTATAAATTACTTGTATTTTTTATAAATCTCTATACAATACGAGTATTTAATCATTTCTTATGCTCAAGCTCAAAGAAAAACAAGCACTCAGCTTTATTCGCATGAAGCATCGGGATACCTGACTTATACCGACGATGCGTGAACTACAAGATGAACTTTGATATGCTTCTCCACGGTCAATTCAGATAATTTTTGAACGATTGATCGATGAGGGGTATATGGAAAAAGTTGAAGGAAAACTCAGGCTCAAGAAGAAACAATGAATCTGAGATTTTACTGTGGATATACCTCTTCTCTGAACAGTGGCATGTGGTTCTCCTATCTTTGCAGAAGAAAATATCGAAGCAAAAATACCTGTTTCTATTCATTTTGCAAAACCTCCACATAAGTATTTCTTTTTGCGAGCCAAGGGAGATTCAATGAATAAAAGAAATATCGATGATGGTGATCTTATTCTCGTTCGAGAACAACATACAGCTAATGATAAGGATATTGTTGTTGCACTTATCGATGATGAAGCAACAATAAAAGAGTTTAAACATTTATGAGATAGCATTGCTCTCATCCCTCACTCAGATAATCCAAAACATAAACCAATAATTCTTCAGGAAGATTTCCTGATACAGTGACTCTTTGTAAAAGCATTCCCTAGTTCTATTTTCTAATTTTTATACACTATGGCAGATCAAGTATGGGTATCACCAAACCCTGATGGTGGATGGAGGGTTCATAATGCAGTCTCTCAAAGAGACTCGGCTCACACAGATACAAAAGCTCAAGCCGTCGATCGGGCTCGAGAAATAGCTCAAAATAAATGAGCAGAACTTAAAATTCAAAACAGAGATGGAAAAATTGGAAGTTCTGACTCTCATGGTAGGGATCCATTTCCACCTCGGGGATAACAAAACAATTCTATGCAAAAATCATGATCACTTCTTCAGGCTAATATTTCCCGTCTTCCCCCAATACCTCCGCATGAGCTTCTAAAATCTCCTTCGTGAATTGAAACTAAGGGGTTTTTGAATGAGCAAGAAGAACGGGAACGTATTATATATAATTTGAAAAGGCATTATCCAGACTATTCTGACGAGGAAATAGTCACGCTCACAGAGATTGTCCTGGATCATCTCTATAGAAGGCTAAAAGAAGATAGAAAAAATCCAGATTCTTTTGCATTTCTTGATATTCCTCTCCCCAAAGAAACTACATGGAAAGATCTTAGAATACAGATTACAGGATATGATGAGAAAAATCCAAAGAACTGCAATGTAGATATTTACCTGACCAATAGAGAATGAAAGGAAAATAAGATTAAAGTTACCCATTTTCATGAAATGCAACTCGAAGATACCGTACTAAAAAGAGTGTCTATTTCTGGAGAAATACTCTTTCGTATGTGTATTTGAGAGAAATTTATATGGGAAGAGGAAAATATTCCAGATAACTACAGAACAGCAAAGAAAAGACTTGCGGAAGATTTAAGAAAATTCTTTGGTATTCCATGAGAACCGCTTATAATCCAAGATAAAGAATATATATCTGAATTGTCACTTGGAGTAGACCAAAATATAATTGAGAATTTCTCAAGATCATCCATCCCAGATCTTCTTAGAAGTTTTTAGAACTACTCAAATATATCACTCATAAATGATCTCAAAATACCATGCTCTCATTCATGCTCATGAACTTACACTCCGTAGATCGTCAGATACTGTAGAGAAATTTTCTGAAACACTTGCTAATGCTCAGGTGGACATAAACCCACATCAGATAGAAGCGGCTCTTTTTGCATTCAGGTCGCCACTTTCGAGAGGAGCAATACTGGCAGATGAAGTATGACTTGGTAAGACTATCGAAGCTGGAATTGTGATGGCCCAAAAATGGGCTGAGAAGAAACAAAAAATACTTCTTATCGTTCCTGCAAATCTCAGAAAACAATGGACACTTGAGCTTTCTGAAAAGTTCTTCCTTCCTTCCATGATTATGGAAAAGAAATCGTTCAATGAAATTATCAAAACTTGAAACCTCAATCCATTTAATCAGGATGGAGTGATCGTTGTGACATCATATCAATTCGCAAGCTCAAAGTGACCCTATCTTTCACAAGTCCCGTGGGATTTGGTTGTTATAGATGAGGCTCATAGACTCAGGAATGTTTATAAGACATGAAATAAAACGGCACGATCTATAAAAGAAGCTGTAGCAAACGCGCCAAAAATACTCCTTACTGCCACTCCTCTACAAAACTCCCTCCTCGAACTCTTTGGTCTTGTAAGTATTATTGATGAACATGTTTTTGGTGACCTCAAGAGCTTTAAGGCAAAGTACTCACGAGTATCAAAAGAACAAAATGTAAATCAAAATGAATTATCTTCCGATGAGGTTATACCAGGAAATCGATCCAGTGCTGAGATGTTTCTCGAACTTCGAGAAAGACTCGCACCAATATGTAATCGTACTCTTCGCAGACAAGTACTCGAATATATCAAATATACAAAACGAATCCCTCTTACACAAGACTACTATCCAGGAGAAGATGAAAATCTCTTATACGAAAAAGTAACGGAATACCTCCAGACTCCGAAGCTCTATGCTCTTCCTGCAAGTCAGAGGCAACTCATTACCCTCATACTTCGAAGACTTCTATCGTCTTCATCCTTTGCAATCTGAAAGACTCTCGGACGGCTTATCGAAAGAATCGAGTGATATATCGGGGAGGCTCATTCACAAATATCATCTCGATGAGATATGGCGAATATCGATACAATGCTTATAACGGATTATGAGAACTATGAGATACTTAGGGATGATTGGGTAGATGAAGAAGAATGAGATAGTGATGACACTGAAGAGAAAGAAAAGGTATGGATACCTGAAGATATAGTTTTTCTTGAGAGAGAACTCTCTATGCTAGAAGAAGCGAAAAATATTGCTGTAAATGTAGATAAAAATTCTAAGTGAGAGGCACTCCTTCAGGCACTTGGACAATGATTCAAGAAGACAGAGGAAATAGGCTCGAATAAAAAAGCTCTGATATTTACCGAATCTATGGTAACTCAGAGTTATATCAAACAACTTCTCGAAACCAATTGATACCAGTGAAAAGTGATAGTATTCAACGGAACAAATACAGATCCAGAGTCACAAGCAATCTATACAAAATGGCTCTCAGAGAATAAAGATTCTGATAGAGTTACAGGATCAAAGACAGCTGATATGCGGAGTGCTATTGTCGATACCTTCAAGAATGAAGCTGAGATTATGATTGCTACTGAAGCAGGAGCGGAAGGTATTAACCTCCAATTCTGTTCTCTCCTCATCAACTATGATCTCCCATGGAACCCTCAACGAATAGAGCAAAGAATAGGTCGATGTCACAGATATGGACAAAAGCATGATGTAGTAGTTATCAACTTTCTCAATAGGCGAAATGCAGCCGATCAAAGAGTTTTTGAACTTCTCGATCAGAAATTTAATCTCTTCAAGTGAGTATTCTGAGCTTCTGATGAGGTACTCTGAGTGATAGAATCATGAGTCGACTTCGAAAAAAGAATCGCAAAGATTTACCAAGAATGTCGAACTGCGGATGAGATCAATGTATCATTCGATGCCCTTCAAAAGGAGATGGATGAGAAAATACAAGAAAATATGACAGATACGAGACAGAAACTTCTCGAGAATTTTGATGAAGATGTACGCGAAAGACTCAAGGCAAACAAGGAACGAAGCGAAGCTTCTCTTGGTAACTATGATAGAGCGTTATGGGAACTCACTGTTCATTTTCTCTGAGATCATGCAAACTATTCAAAAGATGAATACTCATTTACACTCTATGACAATCCATTCCCAGGAGAACATATCCCGCCTGGACCATATAGGATGGGAAAGAATGTAGAAGATGTGCATCTTTATCGCCCCAGACATCCTCTTGCCAAGCGAATTATCGAAGAAGTTATAAAGTATGATCTCGAGACTGCAGATATGATATTTGATTATACGAACTATGGATCAAAGATCTCTAGCATAGAATCTCTCGTATGAAAGACTGGGTACATGGAACTCACGAGAGTCACGGTATCGGCTCTCGATACCGAAGATGAGATACTCTGTAGTGGAATACTCGAAGATGGCACACAGATAGATCCTGACGCTCTCAGGAAAATATGGAAACTTCCATGAGTAGTAAATGGTAGTTGTACTTTCAGGGTAGAGACTGAGAAGAAACTCCAAGAAATAACTGAATCTCTCGAGACTACTTTTTTCCTCTCAATCGATACACGTAATAGTGAGTTCTTCGACGAAGAAATAATAAAGCTCGAAAAGTGGACAGACGATATGAAAACTTCCGTGGAGATAGAGCTCAGAAGGCTCGATATTGATATCGCAACCCTAAAGACGCAGTCACGTAAGCTAATCAAGCTGGAAGAAAAGCTTGATGCTCAGAAAACCCTGAAAGAGCTTGAGAAGAAACGTTCAGATATGCGAAGAAATCTCTATGACATACAGGATGATATCGATAAACAGAAGGATACCCTTCTCACTGGGGTGGAGGCAAGACTCAAGAGAAAAATAGAAAGACAATTTATTACTCAAATCAAATTTAGCATTATTTAAAATGGAAGAGACAATTCGAGCATTCGTACAAAAACATAGGAATAATAAGCAGAGCGTAGCTATGCTTGTCCTATTTATGATCTGATGGATAGTTATTTATAAATTCATGATGGCATTCTCTATTGAGCTAATAGGATTTTTATGAATTCCTCATGATTTTTTATTGTCATTCTCAAATGAAATCAAAATTTGAATACTGCTATTATGAGAAATACTGATTGTTATCTACTGGTTTTATATTAGAAATATGCCTTGATTCTGAGTAAATCAAGCATGAGTATTACTAGTTTCTAATATTTCAGATTCAACCACATTGAATGAAATTATTGATAGAGTCACTAAAGACCTTCAAGAAAAACTATGAGATGCAGCTAGGGTAAAAACTCTAAAATCAGAATATCACTATAATTTAATGTTGGATTTAAATTCCAGTATTAGTGCAAAGAAAGAGATACCACTACAATGAGAATTAGTAGTTAAAAATATCAGATATATTATAATTTTCGAATCTTGAGTACGAAATAATGGTGAACTGGTAGAAATTAAAAATATAAAACAAATCGTATTTCATAGGCCCACCCATGAATCAAATACTAATTTACTTAGAAATGATTTAATGTTTGCTCTTGGAACAAATATTGATATCCCTCTTAAAAATGAACGAGATGAAATAGATAGTCTTATAAGGGAGCTTTCTCCTTGTATTAAATATATTGCATCCGTAGTAGATTTTTTATGATGAAAAGATTATGCTAACTGTAGGAATAGGCTAATTGATATGAAAAATAATCAAGAATTAATCTTGATGTGAAGAAAAAGGAATACCCTTAGTACAAAAATTAATTTACTAGTATGAAAAACATACGAGGAAGAAATAAATATGATTATTTCAGGATTTCATGAAGTTTGAGAATATCCGGAAGATCGCCTAAATGAACTACTTACTTGTAATCAGGAATGAACTACTTATTTTGCATCATGTGCATTGAGGCTTCAAAAAGCTGTTTTATATTTCTTATTGGAATGAGATACTCAGAATGCCAGAAAAAATATAAATAAAGCAAAATGAATAGCATGAAATGATCAAGCATGGAGAGTTAGCTTAATATTCTTAGATATTTGGGACTGATATTATGATGAAGCGTTAAAAAATATAAAGTGTTTGAAGTTGTTTCCAAATGATAAAACATTTTGAGAGAGTATTGAATTATTTAATACTGGTGTACTTAAAAAATTTCCAGATCGTTATGAGCTAATATTCTGGAATGCCTTGATTTCCAAGAAAATTATTAATAATATGGAGAAATTCCATAAATATAAAAAAGAGTTTTTATCTATACCCAATGTAAATGAAACACTAAAAGATTTTATTACTAAGAATTAACAAATATGTCCACTCAACGCCTTGAACTCACCTGGATTGGTAAAAATCATCCAGACTACGATATTGCGAATATCGAACCTCGTATTCTTATCGAGGATCCGAGCAAATCCTATGGAGATTCAACAAGCGATAATATGCTCATTCATGGGGATAATCTCCTTGCCCTCAAGGCTCTCCTCCCAGAATACGAGGGGAAAGTTAAGTGTATCTATATCGACCCTCCATACAATACTGGGAATGCTTTCGAACACTATGATGATAGTGTTGAACATAGCATTTGGCTTTCTCTTATGAAACCAAGACTTGAGCTATTGAGATCATTACTCTCAGAAGATGGAAGTATTTGGGTTTCAATTGATGATAAGGAAGTCCATTATTTAAAAATAATAATGGATGAGGTTTTTGGTAGAAAAAATTTTATTGCTTCAAATATCTGGCAAAAGAGATATTCTAGAGAAAATAGAGAGGCCATAGGCGATGTACATGAGTACATCCTTACTTATGCTAAAAATCCAAGTACTTTTAAGAAATTAAGGAATAAAATTGCACTGACTGAAGAACAAGCTAAAGTATACAAAAATCCAAATAATGATCCTAAATGAAGATGGCGTACTATACCCATGACAGCCCAAGAGGGGCATGCAACAAAAGAACAATATTATGAAGTTATTGCACCATCAGGTAAAATTCATATACCACCAAGTGGTAGATGCTGGGGTATAGCAAAAGCTACATATGAAAAACTTCTCTCCGAAGGAAGGATTTATTTTGGGAAAGATGGTAATTCTCAACCAAATACCATACGGTACCTCAGTGAAGTTGAATGAGTTGCACCATGGACATGGTGGCCAAGTGCAGAAGTTGGACATACTGACGAATCAAAAAAGGAGATTCATCAATTATTTGGTAAGGTTGATGCTTTTGACTCACCAAAACCAGAAAGATTAATGGAAAGAATTATTCATATTGCCACAAATAAAGGTGATTTAGTTCTGGATTCCTTCATTGGATCTGGAACTACACTTGCAGTTGCACATAAGATGAATCGAAGATGGATAGGTATTGAGATGGGGGAACATGCTTATACTCTTTGTAAGATACGACTAGATAAAATAATTAATAATGAGGATCAGTGAGGTATTACAGAATCCGTAGAATGGCAATGAGGTGGAGGATACAAGTTCTATGAGCTCGCTCCTTCATTCATCACGACTGATGAGTTCGGAAATAGGGTTATCGATGACTTCTACGATGATACGAAACTCGTACGAGCTATGTGTAAACTCCTCGGATATACATTCTCTCCGAGTGATACTGAGTATTATAAGCAAGGAGTAGGTTCTGGAAGGAACTATCTCTATGTCACCACTCAGATGATGTCAGCTGGAGTGATCCGCCAGATAGCGAGTCACCTCGCTAGTGATGACTCACTCACGATCGCTACTCGAAAATATGAAAGCGGAGCAGAGTCTGCAGACTCCAGGATCACAATCAAGAAGATCCCTCAGTCGGTACTCAAGGCGTGTCAATATGGGAAGAAGGAATATCTTCTCCCAATCCGTGAGAGTGCTATAGAAGAGGTAGAGTGGGAAGATGAGGAAGAGGCTACTATTTCATAACTTACGGTACTTATGCAAAATATTACACTTTTTGAATCCACAAAAATCCGAAAAATATGGCACGAGGAACGATGGTTTTTCTCGATTATAGATGTCATCGGTGCACTCATAGACTCCAGTCGTGCTCGCAAATATTGGAGTGATCTCAAAATAAAACTCGCAGAAGAGGGCTTTGATACTGAGTTGTCCGAAAAAATCGGACAACTGAAACTCCTCTCATCCGATGGTAAAAAATATGTCACTGATTGTGCCGATACCGAGACACTACTCCGTATTATTCAATCAGTACCTTCACCAAAAGCAGAACCATTCAAACAGTGGCTCGCTCGAGTCGGGTACGAACGCATGCAAGAGATATCGAATCCCGAGATCGCCCTCGATCGTTCCAGGGAGCTCTGGAAGAGACATGGTCGCAGTGAGAAGTCGATACAGCAGCGTATGACAGGACAGGAGACTCGTAACAAACTCACAGACTACTGGAGCGAACATGGAGTCGAGAAATGAAACGAATTCGCTCTACTCACGAATATCATGCACGAGGAGTGGACAGGACTCAAAGTTGGGGATCACAAGGATCTCAAATGACTTGCCAAGTCACACAATCTGAGGGATCATATGAGTGAAGAAGAACTTCTTTTTACCGCTCTTGCCGAGCTCTCGACTCGTCGTATCGCTGAGAATATGGAGACCGTATGACTCGAGGAAAACAAAATCCCTGCCAAAAAATGAGGGAAGATCGCTCGAGATGCTCGCCTTGCCTTGGAGGAGAAAATAGGGAAAAGTATGGTGACAGGAGAGAACTTTCTCCCACCCAAAAAGATTCTCAAAAAACTTAAATAATACTCATCTATGAATCATCAACAAGCTATATCCTATATCACTCGTACGATGCAACTTCGCACTCCGCAAGCAGAGAGTCTCATACTCTTTGCTGACTATCTGGGTACTGATGCGGGTCGAGTGCTTCTCGGCAATATGCGAAAATCTGAGAGAAAATCCATCTCTGAGATAGAGTCACTTACTCGGTCCCACTTTCAGAATACACCTCTCTCTGCGAGTTTTGCATCGTTCGATGGTCGCTCTTTCCCTGCCTTTACATTTGCTCTCGCAACATGAGTCGGGAAGACTCGACTGATGGGGGCATTTGTCGCGTACCTCTTTCTCGTCTATGGAATCCAACACTTTCTTCTCGTAGCCCCAGGAAATACGATCTATCGGAAACTCGTCGATGACTTCTCGAAGATGAACAATCCAAAATATGTATTTCGTGGCATAGAAGAGATCAATAGTTTTACGGCGAATATTATCACCAAGGATAACTATGACTCAAATCCTTGAAATACAAATACATCACTCTTTGGTAATAAGCTCCAGATAAATATATTCAATATCCAACAATTCGCAGAAAAAGACAAGAAAAATAAAGAGGGTGATCTCGAAGGAAGAGGTATTACCAAAAGTTGGGAAACAAATGGAGTATCCTATTTTGACTATCTTACAAGCCTCGATGATCTCGTGGTCCTCCTCGATGAATCCCATCACTATCATGCTGATGCAGCATTCTCATCTCTGGATCGTATGGGACCGCTTATAGGTCTAGAGTTTACCGCTACTCCCTATACTGGTCGAACCATTGGTCGTGGTCGAGAAAAAGTAAGCGAACAAAAATGAAATATCGTCTATAACTATAACCTCGGAAATGCTATCCGAGATAAGTATGTGAAGGATCCATGGATAGGGACCGAGGCAGACATCGACTTCAAACAGTTCGATAGTGAGTCTCTCGAAACTGATAAGCGTAAGCTCCAACTCGGGGCATATTTTCATGAGCGTGCAAAGATAGCTATTGCCGAATATGCGAGTGAAAACAATGTCGATCCTGTAAAGCCTGTGATGCTCATCGTCGCCAAAGATACTGATCATGCTAAAGATCTCCGAGCCCTCATAGATAGTGATGAATTCCGTGGTGGTATCTACCGATGAAAAGTGATCGAAGTCCATACAAAAACTACTGGAGAAGAGTCAGATGAAGCGGTTGATAAGCTCATATCACTCGAGTCTCCTGACAACTATGTGGAGATCGTGATCCACGTAAATATGCTCAAGGAATGATGGGATGTTGCCAATATCTACACTATCGTCCCACTCCGCCAATCAGCCTCAGAGATACTCACTGAACAGACAATCGGTCGTGGTCTCCGACTTCCATATGGATCAAGAGTTTCTTATTATGATGAATCTACTGGAAAACAAAAATATGAACTGGTAGATAGAGTTATGATCGTAGCTCATGAGAGATATGCTCAGGTGGTAGAACAAGCTCGAACCTCTACCATCATCCAGCCAACCAATATCGAACAAGTGTCTACTGAAGATGCTTCGAAAACAAAAATTATCGTCGAGTCTCGATCTCTCGTCATCGAGAAATTCGAGGAGAGAATCAAAGAAAATACTATTGTCATGGAGGCTGTTACTGAGATTGCCAGAAAAGAAGTATCGAAGACTTTTGATGAAAATACACCCCAAGATGTGCGAATATATGCTATAGAAAAGAGGACTGATGAGATGGTAACGGGTCTAGCAAAAGAAAAGGTCCGAGAGCTTAGTTTTGAGACCTATCATGCACAGCAAACGGAAAAAGAACAAAAAGAAGCTCCATATGAAGAAGGGTCCATATTTGCTCAGTTCTCGAGCGAAGTAAAGAGTGAAATCAAGATTTCAACCGATAGCATGAAGGCTGAGCTAGAACTCCGAAATATCCCTATCCCACGTCTCATACTCACTCCGCACTATAGTAATATCAGTATTACTTGATTTGAGCTAGATACCACCCGACTCTCTCGAGTTCAGATGAATACTACTATTCTCGAACAAGCACTTCAGTGAGTGGGACAAATGACTCTCGATGGAGGAGTTGTATGAAATGAAGGTGAAAGGAGAGAAACCCGAATGGATAATATTGGAGTAGGGACTAATCAATCACCCGAGAATACAGTCATTGCTGGTCTCCTAGACTTTCCACTTGTTGATTATGATGAACAAAGAGATATCTTACTGCCACTAGCTCGGGAAGCTGTGAATTATTATCGTGGATTTACTAAAAATGAAGATCATCTCCGAGAAATCATCGAGAATAATTTTCATCAAATTGCAGGTGATATCTACGCTCAGATAAATGAACACAAGATTATTGAATGAGATTGTTTTATTGATTCAGGACTCAGATCGCCACTCCCATATCTTCTCCCATACAATATCAGTATGGAAATGGGTGAAACTGAATTCTCCCTAGCTTCACAAGTGGATTCATTCTCACGATCGAAGGTATACTCTAGTTTCACGAAAGCTTGTCATAAAAGGTATAAATTTGATTCTTCTGATGAAGCTCGACTCGCATATCTTCTTGATCGTGATAGTAGCGTTGAAGACTGGCTCAGACCTGCTCCAAATCAGTTCGAATGACTTTTCTGGAGAGATGCTATCGGGAATACAAACCATAGATACGAACCAGATTTTGTGGTCGAATTTGATGATGAAGTTGTAATGATAGAAGTAAAGCCCGATATGGAAATCCAGAATGATGATGTACAAGCAAAACAGAAAGCTGCAAATGCATACTGTAAGGTAGTTTCTGAGCATATTGGCTCTTTTGGAATAGTAAAACTTTGGAGATATATCATCATCCCAACTTCAAAGATCAAGATCACTTCAACAGTAGGAGGTTTGATACACTAATATACAGAACATGATTACCGTAACAAAGACTCTCTATCGTGAATTCTTGGAATGTCCTAAGTACAGTTGGTACCATATTAATAGAACTGAAGATTATAACTATATACAAGAACATCGTTATTGAACTGAGGAGGATTTTGAGGAAGATGCAACAGAAAGTGAAGAACAACAGGTTGAGAAACTGTTTCTTTCTCATTATTCTTCAGTTCGAATAACTAATTTATCAGAGTATCGAAAAGATCCCAATACCCTGCATGATAAAACCCTCCAGGCAATCAATGATAAAGAACATGTGATCTACCAATGATGATTACTCTATGGTAATGTCTTCACTATTTTTGATATTCTCCTCTACGATCAACAAAGAGATGGGTATATTTTACTCGAGATAAAGAGTAAAAATAATATAAGAAACTCAAATCAACGTGAGACACTGAAAGAAGAAATAATAAATGATGCCTCTATTCAGAATTATGTCTTAAAGAACTTTACCTTGGTTACCGATGTACAGGTAGGTCACCTGAATAAAGAGTATAGAAAGAATGGAGAGATAGATATTTATAGTATTACTAAAATCGAATCCGTAGTTACTGAGATTCAAGATGATCAAATTATTCAAGATAATCTTGGTGTTATTTCTCTAGCCCTGACTATGTCTGAAGATGAATTTGATAAGAGATTTCCTTATGATTGATGCAAGCCACTTCTGTATTTTTGAATTCGAGACTCATCTCGAGTTAATGGTAATATTTTTAGTATTCCTAGGATAACTCAGGCAAAGGTATGAGATAAAGGAAGTAAGGTACAAGCTGTTATAGAATGGTATGAAAACAGTATAGAGAAAATAGAGGATATTCCACAAGAAGATATTGATCAACTCAGTCCAAGTTATAAGCTTTTTATAAAAAAATATCTTCATGGTGATAGTCTGGAAAAGGAAGTTATTAGCCAAGTATTTGGTCAATTAGATTTCCCTCTCTTCTTTTATGACTATGAAACAATAAATATACCTATTCCTATTTTGGATAATACATGACCTTGGCAACAAGTAGTATGTCAGTATTCTTTACATAGACTAGACTCTCTGGATATGCTGGATCATCCTGAAGATATTCCCCATTTCGAATGACTTATTGAAAGTGAAGCTACTGATAATAAAGCCGTTATCACGAAATTTGTTAGAGATATTGGAGAAATAACAACATGAACATTTATTGTATGGCATAAATCATTTGAGTGCAGTCGGAATACCGAAATTATGACACTATTTCCCGAATTCTCTGAAACCTTTTCCTATATTAATACATATACTTTTGATCTGAAAGATATTGTTAGTTGAGAATATGACTATGCCTACTTCTTACGAGATTTTCGGTGATCAGCATCAATCAAATATGTTCTTCCAGCAATGACACCCATGACATATGATTGAATGAATATTCCAAATTGAAGAGTTGCTGCAGATACTATCAAGAAACTACTATTAAAGGATAATCCGGATAGTCGCAATGATTTGCTTACTTACTGCAAGCAAGATACTTTTGCTATGGTGCGAATATTTGAAAAGATACTTAAAGAGGTTCAGTAATTCTGCGTGACATACCCTTGACAATTCTGATACAAAATCCTACGGATCAAATCGTAGGATTTTTCTTTAGCTTAAGGCTTTTCTGAAAGAAAATATAAAAAAGTTTTTGTGATTGCGTGACATACCCTAAATGAGACAGTAAAGGTATAAGCACCTTCTTTTACTTCTTCATTTTTACTTATGTCAACATCAAAAACAGCGTCAGACATCGCACACAGTATCATCTATGTCCAAGCGGATATCCTGAATCCTGCAGAGTACAATCCTCGCAAACATACTGCGAAATAAGTTGAACATCTCAAGGAAAGTATCAAGAGATATGGTCTCGTAGATCCAATAATCGTGAACAATCATCCAGATCGGATGAATATCGTGATTGGCGGTCACTTCAGGCTGAAGATTGCAAAAGAACTTGGTATAGTTGAAGTTCCTGTTATATACCTCACCCTTACTCTTGAACTAGAGAAAGAATTGAATCTTCGTTTGAATCAAAATACCTGAGAGTGGGACTTCGAAATTCTCAAAGATTTCGATATGTCTTTCCTTCTTGATGTGGGATTCGGAAATGTGGAACTCTCTTCTATCTGGGACGATATGCTCGGAGTCGAAGAGGATGGATTCGATGTGGAAAAGGAACTCGATAAGATTATCATACCAACTTCAAAACTTGGAGATATATATGCCCTTGGAGAGCATCGAATCATGTGTGGAGATTCCACCAATGAAGAAGATGTAAAGAAACTTATAAATTCTCTAGATACATGACAATCAGTAACCATGCTCTACTATGATCCACCGTACAATATCTGACTCGATTATTCTAAGGGTCTGAGTAATGGCAAGAGTTATGGATGAAAGAAAACAGATGATACAAAATCTAAAGAAGACTATTCCCTCTTCCTCGAGAAAGCTCTTCATAACGGACTCAGATATGCAGAGAAAGATGTCCATATATTTATGTGGTGTGATCCTAACTCTATATGACTCATTCAGTCACTCTATGAGTCACTTGGGATGCTTCCCCGAAGGGTATGCCTCTGGATCAAGAATAATATGAATGTAACTCCGAATGTAGCGTTCAATAGAGCTTACGAACCATGTGTCTATGGGACAAAGTGAAAGCCACATCTTTCTACTGAATTCAGGAACTTACATGAGGTATTGGATAAAGAAGTCTGAGTGGGAAATAGAGCTCTCGAAGATATCATCGACCTTTTCGACATATGGCTCGCTAAACGACTCTCGGTTGGGGAATACGAGCATCCAACGGAAAAACCTCCAACACTTCATGAGAAGCCTCTCAAACGATGTACAAAGGTATGAGATACGGTACTCGACCTCTTCGGATGATCTGGAAGTACACTCATTGCCTGCGAACAGGTTAAGCGACGAGCTGTCCTCATGGAACATGAACCCATTTTTATAGACCTAATCATTAAACGTTATGAACAACTTACAGGAAATACAGCAAGAAAATTCAACTAATGAGACTTCTATTGCTTATGGAGATAGATTTCTCCTTGGAGAACATACCCTTCTTTGTGCCGATTCTCGAGATGCTGAGTCACTCAATGCTCTCCTCAAAGGGAAAAGGATTGAACTCCTCCTCACAGATCCGCCATACGGGATCGACTATGTAGCATCAAAAGCAGGATTCAATGAAAGTACAAAAGAGCACGAGGATATAGCAAACGATGGATTTCAGTCGGATGAAGAATACGCACGATTTACCGAGAGGTGGCTATGACCAATCATTCCATATCTCAGCGAGAAGAATGCGAGTTATATCTTTAATGCTGATAAGATGATATTTGCTCTTCGGGATGGAATGCTTCGAGCCTGATGGAAGTTCTCTCAGCTCATCGTCTGGGTCAAGGATAGTGCGATTATCTGACGGCTCGATTATCTTCCTCAGCATGAACTCATTGCCTATGGCCGGCATGGAAAACATGCATTCTACTGAGGAAAATCGAAAAGTATTCTTGCATTCGCAAAAGTTCGCAAGAACACAATTCATCCTACGATGAAGCCTATTCCCCTCCTTCGTGAACTCATATTGAACTCGAGTCGAATATGAGATACGGTATATGATCCATTCTGAGGTTCATGAAGTACTCTTATTGCCTCAGAGCAAACCTGACGAGTCTGTGTGATGGTAGAACAAAATCCTGTCTATATCACTCGCATCATCAAACGATGGGAAAAGCTCACAGGAAAAACTGCTCTCAAACTCGGTTAAGGCATCGGACTCTGAATCCTCTTCCATCCATCATTCATAAATCATATGACTTCTACAGGACTACAAAATCGTATAAAACAAGAGAAGAAGCTCCTTCTCGAACATCTCGAAAAGACTCCGATCGTACAGATTGCTTGTGAGAAAAGTGGAGTTGGTCGGTCAACCTATTACCGATGGATGCAATCTGACAAAGCATTTGCAAAAGCTTCCAGAGAAGCCCTCTCAAAATGAGTATCAATGATGAATGATCTTGCTGAATCACAGCTTCTCAAGGCTGTACGAGATGGAAATATGGTGGCTATAGCATTCTGGCTCAGATCCCGTCACATATCATATTGAAACAAACTCGAGATAGTAGATATTCAAGATAGAGAAGAACTTACCAAAGAACAAAAAGCGGTTGTCCGAAGAGTACTCAAGACATATAAATCCAAAGAATAGTTCTATATATTTATTCCCTAGTTTCCTATTTATAACCTTCCCTCCTTATTATGAAACAACAATGACAAATTGACCCAAGAGATCTCAAAGCTATAGAAAAATCTATGGTTATCCGAAGAGAACTTGCTCGTGAGAGCTTCCAACTCTTCTTTGAGATATACTTTTCTCACTATATTACAGCTCCAATGGCATGGTTTCATAAAGAAATATTCCATCTTATTGAAGATGAGAAAAATCGCTTTACGACTATTATGGCGTTTCGATGATCCGGAAAGTCTACTATTAGCAATACGGCATTCCCACTCTGGAGTATACTCGGAAAACATGAGTTTAAATTCATCGTTATTGTTGCTCAAACGCAATGACAAGCAAAGCTCTATATGAAAAATCTGAAAGAAGAGATTGAAAATAATCCACTCTTCGTAAAAGATCTCTGACCATTTCGAGAAGAGTGAGATGAATTCAATTCATCATCAATTGTACTTCTCAAGTCAGAGGCTCGAATTACAGTTGTATCTGTGGATCAATCGACTCGTGGAATGAGACACCGCAATCATCGACCACAACTCATTATAGCAGATGATATAGAAGACCTCCAATCTGCAAAGACCCGAGAAGGAAGAGATAAGCTCTTTGAATGGTTTACCAAAGAACTTATTCCTCTCTGAGATATAAAGAAAACTCGAATATTTCTCGTTGGAAATATGCTTCATAGAGATTCTCTTCTCATGCGAATGAAGGATCGAATAGAAGGTGGTCAAAAGTCTTGAGAGTTTCGGAAGTATTCTATTCTCGATGAACATGGGAAATGCCTCTGGCCAGAACGGTATTCCGAAGAAGATCTAAAAGAACTTAAAGAATCTATCTGAAGTGAGATTGCTTGGAGAACTGAGTATATGCTTGAAGATGCATGAGCCGAATGACAGGTAGTATTTATGGAATGGATACATTGGTATGATACTTTTCCAGCATTGGTGCCTCACTTAGTTTCCAATTGACATTCCACTTTTGAAAATCCTATTCCTCACCCCTTTTATCTTGCCACCTGAGTTGACCTTGCTATTTCAGATAAAGACTCAGCAGACTATACAGCATTTGTGACAGGATGGGTATGGGGAAAGAATGATAAGAGAATTATATATATCGTTGATGCTTTTGCACGCAAGATGGATTTCTCAGATACAGCAAGTGTGCTTGAGGATTACCATCGAAGAAACTCTGAAAAGTATAATATGACTACTCATGAGGTATTTGTAGAAACAGTAGGATATCAAGCTGCTATGGAAGGATTTTTGAAGAAAAACTCAAAGATGAGTATGGTTGGAAAGAAGCCTATGGGATCAAAAAGAGAACGACTCCTCCTTGTTACAGATCTTATACGATCTGGAAGGATTAAGTTTCCCAAAACCGAAGCTTGAATGATGCTTGTAGAACAACTTGTTGGATTCTGAAAGGAGAAACATGATGACCTCGTTGATGCTTTTACCATGATGGTAAGTAGTGTTTTTGAGAAGAAGGATCCCATTTTCTTCATTTGATGGGTAAATTAGGAATTTCTTTGTCTTTCGCCTAGACTTCCGAGTGGAAAAATACATATATGTGTCTTGTAGGATAATAACTTCAAGACTATGATCGAAACGCTCGAAAGACCAAAAACATCATCCACGAAACCTCAGACAGGAGGTTGAAATCCTTGGAACAACATTCGAAGTTTCTGAGAGGATCAGAAGAAAGATTCTCCTTGGGGGGAAACACTCCTCAAGATATAGAGAAGACCTACTGCCTATATGTGAGGAAATCATCGGAAGACGATGAAAGGCAAGCACTCTCACTCGATTCTCAGATCGAAGCGATGAGAAAGGTAGCAGATCGTGATGGACTCAATGTTGTCGAGATTATTCGGGAGAGTAAATCAGCAAAAGCATCAGGGTCTCGCGAAGGATTTAATACTCTCCTCGAGTGACTCAGACAATGAAGATATAACTCGATTCTCTCCTGGGCTCCAGATAGACTCTCAAGAAATGCATGAGACCTCTGATCAGTAGTTGATCTCATGGATGAGTGAAGGCTTCATGAAATACGAACGAATGGTCAAACTTTTAAGAATGCTCCGAATGAGAAATTCCTTCTCATGATACTTTGTTCCCAAGCAAAACTAGAGAATGATAATCGAAGTATAAATGTCGTGAGATGACTCAAAACCAAAGCACAGACAGGACATATTCCTCATAGAGCACCACTTGGATATCTCAATGAAAGAAGCTTTATGAGAAATGGTGGTCGTATCGTCATCGATTCCGAAAGAGCACCATATGTAGCACTTATATTTGAAAAGGTAGCTCATGAGTGAATGAGTGGTCGAGCGATATACAGTTGGCTACTGGAAGATACTCCCATGAGAACTCATACAGGAAAACCTGTTACAGTATCCGCCATATACACTATGCTCAATAATCCTATGTATTATGGTATGTACGAGTATCCGAGAGGAAGTAAGAATTGGTGTAAGGGAAATTATGAGCCAATTATTACCAAAGAAATATTTGATGAGGTACAGGATCAACTCAATCTTTCACCGAGGTATAGACCAAGGAATAAGAACTTTGAATTCACAAGGATCATGAAGTGTGGACTCTGTGGATCCTGAATTACAGCTCAAGAGAAGTTCAAGAAAATACTTGGACAGAAAGAACCTAAAAGCTATATTTACTATCATTGTACAAAATTCCATGACCATCATTGTCCGAATCCAATGATCAGAGAAGATGCCCTCATCATCCAACTACTTGATATGGTAGATACACTTGATGTGAATACTATATCTCTCTCAGATACTCTCAAAGAAGAAATACGAAGATATAATCTCTTCCAGTCCCAACTCCTACGAAAGGACTCTCGAGATGTGGTATCCGTAAAACAAATCAATCTCAGAGAATTCATGAGATACATTATAGCGAACGGAAGTAAAGATGAGAAACGAGAGATTCTTGCTATGATACAAGCAGATATAGTTCTCAAGGATAAACAGGTATATATTGAGCTCAAAGATTCAACCAAGTCGGACACCTCGGAACTTGGATGAAAAAAGAAGAAGTTAAAAAAATTATATTCTGAAGATTCCTGATCCTTAAGCGTATCTTAAAAAGTTCGAATCCGACCTGCTATGTTAGCAGGACATCCTAGAACTCTTAATATTGAATAAAAAATTACAAAAAGAAAGAGACTTCCCAATTATGGGAGTCTCTTCTACTTTAAAGGATTTTGTATGTTATGTGTTCCGCAGGCATGTAGGTCTGCGAGCTCGTTTTTATATGGCTGGACATATTAGCCAAGTTCAGAACTCTGGATTGGAGAGCTATTTATACAAAACTCGATACAAAATGAGTATTTCGGTACTGTATAGAGAAAAAGATATTATCCATCATTCCATCATAAATATTCTTTACTTTTCTTTACACTCTCATAAAATGAGGGTATGACAAAAAGGAAAGAAGAAAACATTATTGAAGATGAAGATTTTACCTATTACTGGACTGATCCTGAATTTTATTGCTTATGGCAATTTACTCAAGAAAAGTATTTACCATTAAATGAGAATGATATTATAAAACTTTATTGAGCAATTCCTGAAAGATATTATGATGAAGATATATTACTTGAATTACTTGATGATTATGCTGATCTTGATGAAAGGTTTAATTTAAGGCTGTATAATGACTCTGAATTTAAAGAGAAAATACCCAAAACAAAAGAAGAATTAAAACGATTTGATGCGAAACAACATACCAAAATTCTTTCCATTTGCTCAAAAATTGAAAAGTCTACTTTTTCTTATAAAGAGTTTGCATTTGCAAATCCTGCCTTGCCCAACAACATCTCTCAGGATATTTACCTCATTCCTAAAAATGATAAAAATCAAGATAGTGAAAATGTGAAAGATTTACTTGATAACTATGTAAATCTTTTTATAAACTGAGAGTTATTAGTGGATTGAGTCAATTACTACAATTTTCAGAAAAACAAAGAGCTATTTATAAAACTTATCAGGGAAACAAAAGCATTAGAACATTACGGAAAGAATTTTATTGTAACGAACTGATCTTATTGAAAACCTTTCTTTGAGGACAAAGAGTCATTATTTGCTCATACTATATATGCTCTTGAGTATCTTTGATATTTGAAAGTACTTGATATTAAGGTTCATAACTGAGATCATCCAAAGTATAAAATCAATATACTTCCCAAGGAATCATTCAAGGAGCTCATTTATCAAGATTTTAGAAAAGATAATCCAAAATCAATTATTGAATGATACGATGAAAAGAAATGAAATCTGAGTTTCGCCTGAAAGAAGATAATTATCAGTAAATCAGGAAAAGAAACTGATGCAAAACTCCTTCTTTGAACTCTTATGAAAGCAGAATGAGAAGAGTATATGCACAATGATGAAATACTGGAAGATTGGTGATATAGTGAGGATGATCAAAAGAATATTCCTAAAAATAAGGTTTATTTTGCTGGACAAGCAGTAAATAAGGCAATGCAACTACAAACAAGTATTGATGATCTTTTGGATATAACGACAACAAAAGCCAGAATAAATCCAAAGGCTCTTGCCTAGAAGATTTTAATAAAATTAAGATTTTCTAGGCTTTTTTATAAAAAGTTTTAATCATTCTAATGAGTTCTTTTTCAAGTTCAACTGTTTCTTTGGTATATCTCCATTCACACTCTTTTAAGTGGAG
>JANNCQ010000033.1:0-1581 GCA_031386685.1 Candidatus Altimarinota bacterium
CGTAGGAGTGCACCAGGAGGAGATGATAAAGAAATATATTGATGATCAGTGACAATAATTCCTAGAAGGAGAATAGATACTTCGTGTATACGAGAACGGGCAAGCCCCATGCCTTTAGGCTGGGGTAGCCTTTACTTTATAAATATAGATTCCATAACTCGCGTGAGATCTGGATTTTTCACGGTATCTTTAAGCTTCTTGGTTTTATAGTGTGCTCACTTTTTCATAAGTATTTCATTTTTATCGTCTTCCGAAGAGAATCCGATGATAATATCTGCATGAATGGTATCAAAAATATCTTCGCCCGTAAGACCGTCTTTATCAAGATAGTAATCAAGTAGTACAATATCATAATTTCTTGGTTCGATAGCAGCTACCCGATCACAGTAAAAAAACTCATATTCAATATCATCGGGAATGGAATTGATGAGTTGGGGTATCCCATAACAAAGATCATCGATGAGACAAACTGAATACATAAAATAAGGTTGTTAAGATTGTAAAAGAAGGGGTCACTGGATGGAGTCATCATTGATGATAGATTTTGGGCTGAACTGTGTATATCCTACTACGCTCTTACGTGTAGCGAGGATAATTATCTGAGTATTATTACCCGAATTATCTTTCATTGTTGCGACATTTTCCTGGACTATTAGTCTACCAGCATCCCAGAGAAGCCTGAGTGAGGAGTTATTTTTCTTTACTCATATTTGGACTCGGCGTATTTGAGGATTTTCCATTATATCTTTTTTACTGATTAGCTTGAGTACTCAGCCAGATGGAAGGTTCGCCCATGAAAATGAATCAGGTGTGTATATTTTTGGTACCTGTACAGTGGTTCATTTCCATATCTGCGAAAATTGAGCCAATAGTCTTTTATTATCCATACGAAGTGCGTCATAAGGATAGGTATTCTCTTCTTGAATTCACGGAGGATTACCATATACATACGTCGAGACCCGACTATCTAAAGCTTGGACTTCTTTAAGTCGCTTTCTTCATTTTAGATCACTTCAGCGTAGTTCTAATTCTCTGACTGCGAGTTCAAACTCAGGTCGATAGCACTCTTCTTGGAGGAGAAGTCGACTAGGAAAATCTTCTAAGAGTACTTGATTCGCTGAAGTACCCATAGCACGAGTCAGATTGAGGGCATTTCACCAACCATCTACAAACGAAGCATTTATATCAAGAATTTGAAGAGCTGACCCATCAGGATTGATATAGGCATCTATACGAAGAAATGGTGATTTATCTCTGGGGAATCCTGAGACCTCTAAATATTCTTCTATAAATCTATCGAGCTCATCTCGGACTTGAGTTCACATCTTTAATCCCAAGCTGGTAATACTTCTCCTTCGTCATTGATATATTTCTGATGGTATGACTGTCGTATCGAGAGAAAAATCTTGTAATTGAATATTCGGCATAAAAAAGAAAAGTTAAGTAAAGGCTACCCCAGCCTAAAGGCATGGGGCTTGCCCGTTCTCGTATACACGAAGTATCTATTCTCCTTCTAGGAATTATTGTCACTGATCATCAATATATTTCTTTATCATCTCCTCCTGGTGCACTCCTACGGAC
>JANNCQ010000034.1:0-22487 GCA_031386685.1 Candidatus Altimarinota bacterium
GTCCGTAGGAGTGCACCAGGAGGAGATGATAAAGAAATATATTGATGATCAGTGACAATAATTCCTAGAAGGAGAATAGATACTTCGTGTATACGAGAACGGGCAAGCCCCATGCCTTTAGGCTGGGGTAGCCTTTACTGATGGTGTAACGAAAGTGGAATGAAGATTACAAGATTTTCTTGCTAGAACCAAAGCAAGAGAAGAAAGGTTAGCAAGCTTTTGAAAACTACCACCACTACCCAAAGACTTTCCAAAACAGTACTCTCCTGAAGTTCAAGAAACTCTTATTGCTCGACTCAGAGATCATTCTTGAAATTTAGATAATTATTTTCTAAATATTCACGAATATCCGTTATTTGATAGAACGAGTACTTTATCAAATATTGAAGCCGCATATGGTGAATTCCTTACTCTTATCGTACCAATGGTAGAGCCTTGGTTAATGCTTACTCAGTATGAACCAAAGACACCATGATTAGATTGAAGTGTTGTTTCAGTAATTACTCAATCAATTCAACGAGATAGCGAATTTACGCAAGTAGAAGAAGGCGTATCAGTATTATTAATTCAAATAATGACTAAATATCAAAGATTTCATGATTTTCGAGCACAATTATTAGCAGATGAACATAGTGTAGTGAGTGATTTTGCTAAAGCTGTTCAGTGAAAAGTTACTAATTTAGGTTAAAAACAACCTTTTAATATCTATCTCATTGGTTCTTCTTATATATCTATAGAAGGTATTAGTGACCCATTCTCAGCATATCTTCATGGATACTATTCGCGGCTAGACAGCCTTCTGCAGCACTCATGATGGTCTGACGAAACTTGTTGCTATTGGTCGTCACATCTCCGGCTGCATAGAGACCTTTGACCGTCGTCTCTTGGCGTTTATCGACGATGAGAGTCCCATCTATATCCTTCTCTGGTGACATACTGTCGACGATCTTCGTGAATGGTGAAGATCCGATGGCGACAAATACTCCATCAAGAGGAAGAGTCTCACCACTCATGAGTTTCAGTCCTGTGACCCCCATCATAGTTCCTTCAACGGCACTTGCTTGGGTATTATAATGGAAGGTGATGTTATTTCGCTCTTTTGCTTTCTCTATCCAGATATCCTCAGCGCGGGATCGATCTCCGCGGATAAGGATGTGGACATGAGCACAGATATCAGCAAGATAGAGAGCTTCGGTGATGGCAGTATTTCACCCTCCGACGACAGCGACGGTGAGTCACTTATAGAAGTTCCCATCACACGTCGCACAGTAGGATACTCCCTGACCATAGAAATCCATCTCGCCGGGGACTCAGAGTTTCTTATACTCATTTCCTGTAGCGAGTATGACTCGCTTTGCCTCATAGGTATCTCATTTCTGTGTCGTAATCTCGAAGTGATCTTCGCCAATCTTCGACACAACTTCGACACGGTCTTGGACAAGTGTCGATCCAGCAGCTTCCGCGTGTCTCAGGAAGTCATCCATGATCTCTCATCCTGGAGCAGAGAGTACTCCTGGCCAGTTCTCGACACAGTGGGAAGTCGAGAGAGCTCACCCTGGGAGTTCGCCGATGATGATATTGTCGATCTTATAACGACTTGCATACATACCTGCAGGGAGACCAGCAGATCCTGCACCGATGATGATAAGGTCGTAGGATTTTCGAGAGTCTGACATAGAGAGTGAAATGAGAATATATATACATAAAAATTATAAATTCTCACATGAAGGATAAATGAGATATTATTTTTATGAGAATGGATCTCATTATATGAAAATTCGAGAGAATAGCAAATCTTATACTCCTGATTTTTCTCCTCATTTCAATTTAGGACTATGATGATCGCGATATTCTTGGATAATATTATTGATCCGTCGAGAATTCTCTATCGGATCAGGGGCATAATTCACGATCATATTCGAAGTTTCACTCGCCGTACGGATATGGACATCACCGAATTTGAATATCGTCTGGAGTATTCCTGCAGTATGGGCATTGACCTCTTGTACACGGTCAAGACTACACTCAGTGACATTTCGTGAGAGTGCAGATATCTGCTCGATACCGATGACACGTGAATCAGTGATAATGATGATATCGAGCTCATCGTTGATCCAGTCGATCAGGATAAATGTCAGAAACATAATCCAGTAGATCGCAAGTCCTCACCAGTAGAGTGCTCCACCGACTATATCCATTATTGCTATCCTATAACTCACGAGTACCCATGTGCTTATGAATAGGGCTAGAAAGTAGAGGAAATGAAAAACAAGGATAATCCAATGACGATGAAGGGTCATCATGACTTGTTCATTTTCTTTTAGGAGTGAGATATGTTCTTTTTTGATCATGTGATGTGAGGATCTTTGAGATATATAGGACTGAGCGTTGGAGAGAGAGGGAGTCCCTGAAAGAGAGTGTATATGAAAGTGAAGTCTTCACTATATTGTATAAAAACTTTCGTATCTGTAAAATCATTTTTTTCTCCATAGCCCATGTACTCTCCTTCAGGAATTTCCTCTTTCAGAATAAGTGATGGATCCTCGTTTCAAATACGAGTGATGTATTCTCGATCATTTGCTTTCAATATAGGAATTCCTCTACCGATTAAGTCAAAAAAATGACATCCTTTGAGCCCTATTCAACGTGAAAGTTTGAGTGTATTGAGGGTAAGTGTGACTATGCGCATGCGAGTAAAGGCTCAGGGACCACAGATACACCATACCTCCTCTATTTTATGAAGATCGACAAGATCGACAAGTTTGCTAGGAAATGTCGAAAAGTCATCTCATTTTGGTAAAGTGATTTCCTCTTGACAGAAACTTTCTTCCATCACGTAAATGACGATATCTGTCGAGATAGGATTGATGAATAGTATTTTAGACACAGTTTGTTTTTCTAATGAGAGTATATATGCAGTATTTTCTGAGCCCACAGTCCTCCTTCTTTTATAAGCATTAACAAGTGAGTATTCGTACTAAGATCCCCGATATGAGAGTGCTTCCAGAATATGAGGAACTTCGACTGATGGCGATCATCCGATATCCGCTATCGTACGAGCAACCCGGAGTATTCTATAGTAGACACGAGTAGAGAGGTGGAGTCTCTCTGTCGAAGATATGGCGATCTCTCGAGCTTCTTCTGATATATTGGCGAACTTGTCGATATCGACATTCGACATCTCAGCATTTCTATGGATCTTGGTTCCGATAAACCGCTCTTTCTGTTTAAGTCGTGCGATCTCGACGATATGTATGATGTCTTGTGTGGTCAACTGGTTTTTCTTATTTTCGAGTTCACCGATTTTCACGCGAGGTACCTGGATGAATATATCCATCCGATCGAGGATCGGACCAGAGAGACGGGATCGATACCGCTCGATCGCCAGAGGGCTGCAGGTACAGGATTTCTCAGGGTCACCCATATATCCACATGGACACGAATTCATCGCTCATACGAGAGAGAATCGGCATGGATATCTACAGCTCATATTCACTCGATTGATCGTGATTTCACCGTCTTCGAGGGGTTGTCTGAGAGTTTCTAAGAGGGATTTGTCGAATTCGAGGAATTCATCGAGAAAGAGAACTCACTTGTGTGCAAGAGATATCTCCCCTGGTCTCGCATCTCGCCCTCACCCGATGATAGAAGCTTCACTCGCAGTATGGTGGATAATACGAAATGGTCTCTCAGTAATCATGGGTATATCTCTCGTGAGAAGTCCTGCTACAGAGTATATTTTCGAGAGCTCGATTTGCTCCTCGGTTTCCATAGCAGGGAGTATGCCAGCAAGAGCTTTGGCGAGCATCGTCTTTCCACTTCCGGGAGGTCACTGCATGATGATATTATGTCCTCAAGCTGCAGATATGATGAGTGCTCTTTTTGCTTGCTCTTGTCCATGGATCGAAGAGAAGTCGATCGTTTGAGTCGAACGAGGAAGGGTCGAGATATCGAGTTTAGCACTTTTTTCGAGAGGCCTTACCCCGGTAAGCATGTCGATGACATCTTTTAGGTTTTTTACAGCGATGACATCGATATCTGGTATCACGGAGGCTTCAGGGATATTCGCTTCAGGAAGAAATATATACTTATATCCAAGCTCACGTGCAAGTATCGTTGCAGGAAGGGCTCATTGGATCGATCGAATGATACCATCGAGAGCGAGCTCTCCTAAGAAAAGAGATGAAGATATGATCCCTTCATCGAATTCATATTCTTTTCCGAGTATTCCCAGAGCTATGGGAAGGTCATATATGGGTCATTTCTTTTTGAGATCTGCAGGTGCGAGGTTCACCGTGATACGAGCTCCTCCGGGAAAAGGGAATCCAGAGTTTTTGAGCGCACTACGGACTCTTTCGCGACTTTCTTGTACAGCAGTATCTCCGAGTCATACGATCGTGAAGTTCCCCATACCAGTCACGACATCTACTTCTACTTCTACGAGATTTCCACTGATTCCAGCAAGAGAGGACGAGAAGAGTTTTTGCATAAATACAATTTAGCGAATAGAATCATATCTCATACGAAACTTTATATTTATAAAAATCATATAGTTTTTCCTGACTCCCGCAAACTTTTCTCGGGAAGTTGTATATTGCATACTAACATTTTTATAGTATAAAATATTTTTTATTCTTTCCACCACTTTTCTCCTTTCTGTAAAGAAGAAAATTGTTCGAATGTTTGCTCTGATTTAAGAATTCTGCTACTATACCACAGATCTCACACAATTCACACACTAAATACTTATAATGTATCGTCTATTTTTCATCTGTATCTGAGTCTTTTTTTCTGTAACTTCAGAGGTAGGAGCGATAAGTATCCGTCCAGCTACAGCAGTAGAAAAAGAAACCTCGAGCATGAAAGGGTTTTTCGATGGTATTGGATATATTATCCAAAATATTATCACTATAATAGCATTTATAATAATTGCTTGGATATCACTCAAAGTTATCCGACTCGGCTATGAGGTGCTCATGTCGGGAAGACTCATGTATATGAAGGTCACACTTCCTCGTGCAGACTCAAAACTCGATAAAGAGCGAGAGACGAAAAAGGACTTTAAAGAAAAGGTGGGTATCATGACGGTCTTCTATAAGAGTGTCCATAATCTCACACAATCAAGTGCTTTCGATACGATCACGAATTTCATATTCCGTCATGCGAAAATATCTCTCGAACTCATGTACCATGATGGAATGGTACACTTCTATGCTGTCGGATATAAAGAGCATATCAGTCTTGTCATCCAGCAGATCACTTCGAACTATCCCGATGCTGAAGTGAAGCTTATCGCTCGCAAAGACTTTCCTGAGATCAAGCCCCTTGGTTTTACTATGCAAGCCGCTTCCATAGGGAAAGTAAATGATGATGTATTCCCTCTCAAGACGTATAAATACTTCGAAGATGATCCACTTTCGACTTTTACCAATAATTTCTGATCACTCAAAAAAACTGATGTGGCAGCTATACAGCTCGTCATTAAACCACTCGGTCAGAGCTGGAATAGAAAAGCAAAAAATGCAGCATGAATGGTCGCAAAAGGTACGTATAAAAAATGATTTAAAGCAGGAATATTCGTCACTACGTTTAAGTTTATCGTCGCTCCGATCTCATGGCTTCTCTATCGTTTCATAAAAAATGAACAAGATCCATCTTCCGGAAGTACGGCTCCTTGAGCGAGCTCATGAGACTCATATAAGATATTCAATCAGGCAGAAACTGAATCTCATAAAATGGTCTGAGAGTCTGCTGGTCAGCCAGGATTCCAATCTTCTATACGTATCCTCGTATCTTCTGATACTGGTTCATCTGCTCGAAGTGCTCTCCAGAATCTCGTCGCGGCGACTTCTATATTCACGGACGAGTACAATAATCAGCTCGGAAATCCCCAACTGATCGAAGATACACTCCGATTTATCTTTTCACCACTTCGATATTTTGCTTACCAGTATCGACTTATTGGTATACTCCAAAATATAAGCTGCTTTTCTTGTGATGAGCTTTCGACGCTCTATCACTTTCCTGATATCAACTATAATAAATCTCCCATCATTGCGTGGCTCGAATATAAGATGCTCTCTCCTCCTTCGAACCTCAGGTTTCCGAAAGAGCCACTGATCATGAAAGACTATAAACGCGATGGAAGTGGGAATATCTATACGACAGATGGATCGCTCCTTCAAGTCGATAAAAACAAAAATCTCCTTCGTAATCCTGATAAGAATCTCATCCTCCTCGATGGAAGTATCATAGAAGTGTCGAAGGAAGGAGAAAATATCGGTCGCCCCCTCGATGAAGGAAAGACCCCAATCCAGATCGATGAACACCGTAAACTCCAATGATTCCCTCTCTATAAAGATGGAGTACTCATGGGATGGAACGAATATCGAAACAATAAACAGCCTATATACTTCGCGAAAAAGGATCGAGGTCGTCATCACTATATTATCGGTAAATCAGGATGATGAAAGTCAGTATTTATCTGATACTTAGCTCGTCAAGATCTTTGGAATAACGAGTGACTCTGTGTGATCGACCCTCATGGAGATCTCGTCGAAGATATCATCGCTTTTACTCCGAAAGAGCGAGCAAAAGATATGATTATATTCGATCCTGCAGATTATGAGCGTCCTATGGGACTCAATATGCTCGATCTTATAGCAACTGATCCTAACCTTCGTACAATCGAAAAAGATCGTGCCGCACTCGATGCTACCTCGATATTTATCAAAATGTATGGTGATGAAGTATTTGGTCCTCGTATCCAACACTACTTCCGAAATGGCTGCTTGACCCTAATGGATGACGAGGAAGAAGGGGGTACACTCATCGATGTGCCACGTCTTTTCGTCGACGAAGCTTTCATGAAATACAAGACTTCGAAGATCAAAAACGTCATGGTGAAAGCCTTCTGGGATCATGAATATGCTCAGACAGGAGACCGAGAAAAACAAGAGATGATACCATTTTTCTCTGCGAAATTTGGGCCATTCATCACGAATGCTACCATGCGAAATATCATTGGTCAGACAAAGTCAGCATTCAATATCCGAAAAGTCATGGATGAACAAAAAGTCCTTATGGTAAATCTCTCAAAAGGGAAAATCGGCGATCTGAATGCCCAACTCCTTGGTCTCATCATGGTCTCAAAGATCAATATGGCAGCGATGTCGCGTGCAGATATGCCTGAAGATCAGAGAAAAGATTTTTTTCTCTATGTGGATGAGTTTCAGAACTTCGCGACCGATACCTTCGGAGAGATACTCTCGGAAGCTCGTAAGTATAGACTCGCACTGATCATGGCGCACCAATTTATCGCACAGATCGGAGGATCCGGAGATAAGCAAGGCAAGTGAGGGAAGCCATCGATCAAGGATGCAGTGTTCGGAAATGCAGGAACGATCATGTCGTTTAAGGTCGGTGCCGAAGATGCAGAATATCTCGAAAAAGAATATGCCCCAGTCCTCTCCCAACAAGATATCATCGGGATCGCGAACTTCACGACGTACTGTAAACTTAATATCGATAATGCTACGACACGACCATTTGATTTGAAGACGATATGGGATAATACCTATAAAAATGCTGAAGTATCGAAGATCATAAAAGAATACTCTCGAAAAATGTATGGACGAAAGAAAGAGTATGTCGATATGGAAATCGAAGCCCGTATGGGTATCGTCCGAGAAGAAGAAATGCCATCGAATATCCCTCCCCCTGATCCGTCATCACCCACTTCATAATGAAATTCCTTCACCGGATTCTCCCGGTTCTCATCTTTATTCTCTTTATCCTCCAGGGGCTTATCCTTCTGGGATTTGGTGATATATGACTCTTTAAAGGTATGGCGAAGAGCTATCCTATTTTGTCAGGATTATTTATCCTGATCGGACTTCCAGTAGTGTATTTTATTGTCTATAAAGCTTATGTACGACCCATACAGCAACTCAATACCAATATTTCTCGTTTTATGACAGGTATTGATGAAGAGCCCGATCTTGTCGCAAATACTTGGAGTAGCTGAATGAATAATGTCATATCATTTTTTATCAAATCACTTCAAATTCTTCGTGTCTTCAAACAAGAACTTCGTGATGGTCGCAAACTCCGCTCTGAAGTCGAAATCGCGAGTGAAATCCAGAAGAATTCTATCGCTGGAGATGAGTCTATCGTGCCCTCTCTCGAACTTGCTATAGGAGCCGCATCTGCCTCAGAAGTAGGATGAGATAGTCTCGATATTATCCCCGGGAAAAATAGTAATTATTATATGTATATCGGTGATGTTACAGGGCATGGAGTTCCGAGTGGTTTCGTGATGATGATGGTGAATGCCCTCGTATCTGCAATAGTACTCTCTGAAGAAAGTAGTGCAAGAGTCCTCTCTGAAACGAATCGAATTCTTAAACCTCGTATTAAACAAAACATGATGATGAGTACAGTCATGCTCAGATGGAATGATAGAGATAAGGCCCTTTACTATACATGAGCAGGACATGAATTTATCCTTGTATATAGCTATAGAGAAAATAAGGTATTCAAAATCAAGTCAGGATGAGTCGCTCTCGGGATGATGCGAGATGCCTCAAAGCTCTATAAAGAACAACAGATACGTTTTGAACCAGAAGATGTCGTCATACTCTACACGGATGGTATCACGGAAGCGAGATATCATTCAGAACAAAATTGACTTCTTTTTGGAATCGATAGAATAGTGGAGTCGATCATGAAGACCAACGAAAAAACAGCAGAAAATATATTTCGTCAGATTACGGTAGATCTCTCGGCACATATGGGATACAAACATAAACAGTATGATGATATCACACTTCTAGTTGCCCGATACAATAAAACATGAGCGGGATCAACGAATAGTACTATTCCTGATACCATGAATTATACGAACATTACAGAATGGAATTGGTGAAGACAATCTAGTACCCTTCCATAAAATACTCACTTCCTATGGCTGTCCTTCCGCTTTCAGAACTCATAAAAAATAACTATACTGGAGATGTCGAATGAATTGAGTCTCCTTTGACTTCTTTTGTCGATTCTGAAGCGAAAGAGAAGAGTCTCTCATTTATCGCCCCAGAGACTCTAGAAAAGTCTTCCTCTAATATATCAGAGAAAAACACTATTACTTCGACACCTTCGACACCTTCGCCAATCATCGACACACCAAATACTACACTCATAGAGATCGATGATCCGAGCCGAAAACTCTCGAAAGCTGAATCAGAGGAACTCAAAGCAACTGAAAAAGAATACAAAGAAGCACTTGCTTTCGTAAAAGATATGATCGCTCCGGCGATGATGCAGATCGATGCAAAAAAACTCCAAATAGGTGACACTTACATCCGTACGATTTTCACCTATGCATACCCAGATATGCTCGAAGGGAACTGGCTCTCGCCACTTATAAACTGGGATGTGAAGTTCGATATCTCCATGTTCATCTATCCTATAGATTCTTCACGAGTGAATCGATTCCTCAAAAAAAGACTGACACAACTTCGCTCTCAGTATGCTATAAACCGAGAAAAATGACTCATCACAGATCCCCATCTCGACGCTCAGATGCAAGATGTCGAAGAGCTTCAGGTATCCCTCACGCGCGGACAGGAGAAGTACTATCACTTCTCTCTCTATGTGACGACCTATGCTGAGAGTGAGGATGAGATGCGTAGACTCAGTAATACTCTCGATGTCATACTCTCAGGGCGAAATATCCTTACGAAACAAGCTCTCCTTCGTGCAGAGCAGTGATTCATCGCGACAGGTCCATTTGCTCGTGATGAGGTAAATGTCTACCGGAATATTTCTACAAAAGGACTTTCTACGACATTTCCTTTTAGTTCGAATTCCCTCTCTCAGGACGACGGAATATTCTATGGAATCAATACCCATAACAACTCACTCATTATATTCGATCGATTCAAGACAGAAAATGCGAATATGTGTGTCTTCGCTAAGTCAGGAGGTGGTAAGTCATTTGCTGTCAAACTCGAAATTCTCCGTGCCCTCATGCTCGGCACAGATGTGATCGTTCTTGATCCAGAAAATGAATATCGAGCCCTCGTCGAGACCGTATGAGGGACATACCTCAATATCAATCTCAACTCCAATGAGCGTATCAATCCCTTCGATCTTCCTCGTACTCTCAAAGATACAGAAGCGCATGCTGGAGATCTCCTGCGATGAGCGGTCGTCAATATGATCGGACTCCTCCATCTCATGCTCTGAGTCATCACTCCGAGTGAAGAAGCAATTCTTGAACGGTGACTTATCACAACCTACTCGCTTAAAGGTATCACTATGGAAGACGATAGTGCAGAGGGCAAAGAAATCCCTCTCATGAAAGATTTTGTCTCAGTACTTGAGACGATGGATGGTGCGAAGGGACTCGTAGAGCGCCTCGATAAATATATCAATGGAATATTTGCCTGAGTCTTCTCTGAGCCGACGAATGTCGATCTCAAAGATGGACTCGTCGTATTCTCGGTACGTGACCTTGATGAGATACTCCGTCCCATTGCTATGTATATCATATTGAATTATGTCTGGAACGTTGCTCGGTCGAGTATGAAGAAACGTCAACTTGTCGTCGATGAAGCATGGAATATCATGCAGTATGAAGACTCAGCGAAGTTCCTCTTCGGTCTCGTGAAGCGTGCCCGTAAATACTGACTCGGTATCACGACGATCACTCAGGATGTGGAGGACTTCATGACCAATCAGTATGGAAAAGCGATCGTGACGAACTCATCGATCCAGCTTCTTCTCAAACAATCTCCAGCCTCGATCGATGTCCTTCAAGATGTCTTCAAGCTCACAGAACAAGAGAAATATATCCTTCTCAATGCCTCTGTCGGTACAGGACTTTTCTTTGCCTGAGGGGAACATGTCGGTATCCAGATACTTGCATCCTACTTCGAAGAGAAAGTTATTACGAGTAAGCCCAATACATAGTGCTTAGTATAAGAGACATATAAGGATTATTCTTTTGAATAATCCTTTGAAGGAAGAAAAACTTGAAAAAAGAAATAAATCGCTATACTTGGCAAGTAATTCTAATAATATTTTCTATGCTTACAGCTCTTAAGGCTCGCCCAGGTACGGTCGTCAAAATCGGAAATGATCTCCTTCTCGTCGTCAAACATGAGATGAAGCGAGGAGGCCGTGGTGCGACGAATGTCGCTATGAGACTCAAGAATCTCATCGTCTGAAATATGACAGATCGTACTATGGATAGTGAAGAGAAGCTCGAAGATGTCGTGCTTGAGCGTGCGAAGGCAGAGTATCTCTATGCAGCAGGGGATACCTACTCATTTATGAATCAGGATACCTATGAGACCGTCGAGCTCCATGCTGACGATGTCGGAGATGCCGCTCTTTATCTTACTGAAGGTCTTGTATGCGATCTTCAGACATTTGAAGGGAAATTTATCGGTATTGTCCTTCCGATGAAGGTCACTCTGAAGGTCGTAGAAGCTGAGCCATCTGTCGCCGGTAATACGGCTGATGGAAAGATCGATAAGATCGTGAAGCTTGAGACAGGTCTCGAGATCCGTGTTCCCGGATTCGTGAACCAAGATGAATCGATCATCCTCAATACAGAAACAGGAGAGTATCTCGAACGAGCAAAATAGAAAGATTTTTAAGATTATACATATGTGTAGCTCTAATAAGAAAATTTCAGATAGTATTTTCAGATATTGCTTACTCACAGTTGTTTATATTTCCCCCTATACAGTTTTTGCCTCAGGTTATTGACCAGAATTGGGGTATATTGTACTCTGATGATCAGTAATTTTGATTTCAGTAATTTGATATATTCTATTTTGGGTTTATCGTACCTTTTCTGCCCCGATACCCTCCCATGATGAGTGACTGAAAGTTGGATATACTGGGATCTACGTCTGACTCTATAGACTTCTTATAGTATTAAATGTGATACTATATTTACCCATACTACTATGGTCGTGATTTTTTATATTGCTGTATGTTATAAAGATTCATCCTATAGTAAATATTATATTGGCATTATTATTCCTCTATTTTTGTATAAAATACTTCTTTCTTTTTCTCAAAAAAATTAATTCAATAAAAAGGGCTCTTATATTTCTTGTATGAATCATACCTCTAGCTACCACCTTTCTCCTTCTGTTTAATATGGTAACGAATTTGAGTTATTAGCTATTTTGAGTTACCAATATGTAGAACTTCACTTGATATATTCCCCTCATTAGAGTCTACTCGAATAGAGTATTACTGGGGTGATGAATTCGTATTGATGTTTGTGAGTTGCATGGATAAGTCTCCCTTGAGTTATTTACACGTAAAACTCTCAAGAAGCTTACTATAGATATCTGGATTTTTATCAAGTGAGAGGGTGAAGTGAAGGAGATAGACGGTGCTTCCGCAGACACGAGCAGTCTGGATGAATTTCATCTTTGAAGTAGTTTCATTGTACCTGGCTTCGAAGACGTATATTCGAGAGGTTTCATTATCCGAGAACGTAAAATTTGTATCACTGATTTTCTTATATTCGAGATATTTTTTGGTCGTCTGGATATTATTGAGTTCGCTGTATTTGCTGGAAGTCATGATCCTATCGAGCGTATCTTTCAGGATGACGAAATTATTCGAAAATCCTCATTTTACCTCGGGAGATATATAGGCTGTTATGATGGATCCAATCCTCGGTGATGGGAGCTCTGAGACAGTCGCTCATGACCAGCTTTTTGGTACCAAAA
This sequence comes from Candidatus Altimarinota bacterium, assembly GCA_031386685.1. Taxonomy (GTDB): domain Bacteria; phylum Patescibacteriota; class Gracilibacteria; order BD1-5; family UBA2023; genus JAGOMW01. The sequence goes on from JANNCQ010000034.1 coordinate 12,759, forward strand.
CACTTACCGCACTATTCTCGAAGAGAACGGTATTTGTCGTGATATCTCCTGACTCATCGAGAGTCCCTGGGAGACTACAGCTCGAGAGCCCGATAATCGAGCATATAAAAATCAGAAAATGAGGTATACGCATAATGACTAAACAAAGATATGGACTCCTAAGTTTCCGAGTACAAAAAGAGCACTGAGAGCTAAACAAACGATGATGATCCATCTATGATCATCAGCATATATATGCACTGCATAGACAGAGAACTCATAAAAAAACCATCCAATGACGATAATGAGTACACTATGAGCGTGGAAGGTAATCTGTGAAAGAGTCCTGAGTCCTATTGGTCCAAAAGTGAATCCTCAGATCGTAAAAAGAAGTGATGTAAAGTAGAACGCTATAAAGAATGCGAGGGTGCGCTTCGCTATAAGAAGACGAATTTCAGTGTATTCGGTAGGATTTTTTAAGAGGCGATCGTGTATTTCCTTGATTTTAGACATTTTTCTCTATAATGAGCCCATCCAGTATATAGAAAAATGTCACTCACACAAGAAAAAATCACATCTCTCAAAAAACTTACCGCCTTATCTCAGGGGGAGAATCTTAGTATCGAGAGTGTGCTTGATTCGTTTGCATCCCTCGAAGCACTCCAAGTCCCTTCTGACAGCGAGGTGTCTCGTAGTGGCAGCGGAGTTCTTCGACTTCGCACAGATACGGTCGAGGCCTCATCTGCTTCTTCAGATGAGCTTCTTGCCTGCTCATCTCAGCGAGTCCTAGCACACCAAATCTCCCTCTGAAGTATTATGCAGGGAGAATAGACTCTCATAGATGTGCCATGATGAAGAGTCAATTTTTATCTACCTTTTAAATAAATTATCGTCAATTTTTATCCACTTTTTATGAATAAATACGCCCTCATCCTTCTCTATGCTCTTATTTTGACATTTTCTCTTCAATATTTTTTCCCAAAACAGAAAGTCATGGATACTGGCGCTCCCAATATCCTATTGACCATAGAAAAAGATAGTATCGTCATCCCAAATATCCCAAAAATTTCTCTTATCAATAATACCGCTACAGGGTTCACGATAGCTCCATGTCAGGATATTTCCCTCTTAATTGACTCTCAGCCTCTAAATGATATCAAAGAAGCAGCACCAAATTTTTGTACCATCAAAGAGATCGGTATGGGTAAAACAGAAAATATATCCTTTGATGATCTTGCAAAAATCTTTGCGAGTCGATCGGGGAAGTATGTCGTAAATGTAACTACACCACTCTGAGCTCGCACTGTTACATTCGATGTGAGCGAACCTGGAACATTCAGAAGTCTTCTTACTACCGTCGTCTATAATCCAATTTATAATCTATTTGTAGGACTTCTGACATTTCTTCCAGGACACTCTCTTGGCTGGGCTATTGTTATAATTACTTTGATTGTACGATTTATCCTTCTTGTTCCTCAGCATCATATGCTCCAGAGTCAGAAGAAACTGCAAGTGATACAGCCAAAAATTAAAGAGCTTCAGGCAAAATATAAAGATGATCAGGCAAAACTGGGTATGGAAATGCTCGAACTCTATAAGAGAGAATGAGTAAATCCTATGGGATCATGTCTTCCTCTTATCATACAGATGCCTATACTTATCGGCCTCTATTGGGTCATCTCGGGTATCAGCGACCCCTCGAACTTCTATCATCTTTATAGTGTATTTGTAACATTTGATCCGAAGAATATAGATGCTCATTTTCTTGGACTCAATCTGCTTCAGATTGGTGGGGGACTCGCTATCGCCTTCGGGATTGCCCTGGCTCTCGTACAATATATACAAGCAAAACTCTCTTTTGCTTATCAGTGAAGTACTCCAAATAAAGAAGAGAAAAAAGTGGTAGTCGAGTGAGCCATTCCAGAGATGGCGCTTGATCCAGAAATGATGAAGAAAATGATGCTCTATTTTTTCCCCATTACGATTGCAGTGAGTGCATACTTTTTTCCTCTTGGTGTGGGTCTCTATTGGTTTATTGGTACACTTTTTGTCATCGCTCAGCAAGCATATGTAAATAAGAGTACTAAGTAAGTATTTTCTAAAAATATAGAGGTAAAAAAATTCTTTAAATGAAAAATATCACTCTCGATGGAGTGATATGTTTTCTATTTTTTTCGAAAAGTGGATCAAAACTTTTCTGGAATATATGGAAGAGTATTTTGTTCTTGTTTAATTTTTCGCATGAGGAATGGGATATCTTTTGCTATTTCTTCCAGTAAGACAGGATCTTTTGAATCAAGGAGAGTCTTTTTTTTAAACATATAGACTATATCTACCCCAAGTCCATGTATATATGGTGCTGAGAGGTCATATATATGACGACGAAGCCTATTCCGATTCACACTTCACTTCGTCTGTGCGGAGTTCAGTATGATACTGATCCGGCTATATTCTAGGGTATTTTTTACGGTATTTGCGACGACTCAATACGAAAAAAAAGGCTTCTTTTTTTGAAGAACCTTTTTTACTTGATTTTCATTCAGACGAAAACGTTTTGCTATCATTGCTTGTGAAGAATTAGCCACGGAATCTTTCCGTAAGACCTGGAAATGTCACGACACGGACGTTCCCTCCAGCGACATTGTGATGCTTACTTTTTCCACGTATATTCTTGAATCTATTTGGATAGCTTACAGCCAGTACATGTCGACCCTTTCGGCGACGAGCACGAAGTACTTTCTGACCATCGACCGTACTCTTGCGAGCGAGGAATCCATGGACACGAAGACGTTTTCTTTTCTTGAATTTTCCGAGCATAGTATATAAAGACAAAAGGTATTACCAAAAAGCTTGAGGATTATATAAAAACTAATATGAATGTCAAAGAATTTTGAAAGTTCTTTATTTTTTATATCCTGTTTACTCATCACATTCCTGGAAATCGAGATGAAAAAATGTGAACAGAAGAAAGATAATATTGTATCTTTGTATTATTTATGCATTTCTTCGGCGTATGAAGAGTATAGCGAGAAGTGAAGATATGATCACGAGAGCCGTAATAAGGTTTGGTCCTGTCTGTACACGCGATGCGACTGCAGGTGTACTCGATTCTGTCTTATCGTCACAGAGTGCCTTCACGGCAAAGTCTTCATATGCTAGTGCTCCCGAAGAAATATAGAGAGTATAGGAGTTCTCTGTCACATTTTTCACAAGCTCGTAGTCCTTCGCGGCAGAAATCCTATAAACATTGTAGGAGAGTGCACCTGTGAGCGCTTCCCATGAAAGTATTGACTTATCTGATCCTGTTGATACTTTTACGGTGCTGATATTGCCTATAGTACACCCATCTTTTCCTGCCGTAGCACTGAGAGCCTCTGATGCAAAATCCGGAATGAGGAGTCCACCGGATTGAACTCAAAATATTTTGAAACTATATGTTTTTGATTCGAGTTTATCGATATACCAGTTATAGCTTCCATCAGGACGTATAATTTTTTCTATAGGAAAAGTCAATACTTCATTTGAGAGACTATTTGCATTCTCTCCATAGGCTATCTTAAATTGTATTGTACTACTTGGAAGATTTTCTACGAAAAAATTCATATTTACGCGAGATCACTCTGTAGAGAGTTTCACATCTTTAAATATTGATTTTAGTGCTGGAGGTGGCGCTATGACGATAGGTTCTTTGACGATGAGTGAGGCTGCATCTGGCTTTGTAGTCATTTGTGAGAGGACGTTCTTAAGGCTGATTTGCACTGGATATGTGCCAGATTTTGCAGGACTCATTGTAGATATATTGTACTTGCCGGGTGATTGTTCTTTTGCTGTGAGAAGTGCTCCATCGATCGTAGCTGTGACTTCTGTGAGTCCTGGCTCGGCATCGATGGTGAGGACTATACCAGTACTTATCTCGACTTCTTTTGATGGAGTGATGGAAGTATTATAGTAAGCTGGAGCTTTGGCCCCGTAGTTAAATTGAGAGTCGATCGTTCCTATTACAGTATTTGTCCCATCGACGATCGAAGCAGAGAGAATGTTCGATTGTTGGTCTATGTTCGTGATCTCAAAGATGAATATTCCATCTTGATTTGACTGAGCATTTCCGATATCTTTAGCGTTCAGCTTTATCACGATTTTACTATTTTTCTTGGTTTTCCCACTCATAGTCACTTTATTGCTCGTCACGGTCGATCACTTTTCAGGAGTCGTGATACTTATAGCTTCAGGGGTCGTCGTCGTAGTCGTCGCTGCACCATCTTCGATTCGGATTTTTATAGATCATCCGACATCTTCGAGGGCTTCGGTCACGGTTAATTCCTGGTTACCGACACGTTTAAATATGACTCACTTACTAATTTTGAGGACTCCATTATCGCTTTCCTTGAACTGTATCGCTTTTCCTTGGGCTGGTATCGTCGCTCCGAAATCTGTATCGCTCTGAAAAAATATCGATCCTCGGTATGCTGTCAGAGTCTTATCATCCTTATCCTTTGCTTCGACGGTGATATCTATAGCTTCACCGACTTTTGCTGATGGAGGAGCAATGATGGAGAAGTGATGGATTTTTCATGAAGCAGCGGGACTGTCGACCGCAAAGGCAGATAGAGAGAGACTCATGAATCCTATAAGTCCGATGCAGAGTCGAGAAAAAATAGATTTCATAAAGAAAAGATTGCAAAATAGAGCTCATATATTATGAAAATATATGGTACAAGATATTCCCTCGTATATTATACAGGACTGAGATTTATGCAAGAAAAATGATTCCATTTTTCATTTTTTGGGAGGTCACGTTGAGTCGTCAGGATTATCTGATCTGCGTCGAATCTTTCCATGAGTCTCTCCGCATGAGTCATATCAAGTTCTGCAAAGAGATCATCGAAAAGGAGTACTATAGGAACAGAGAGGTACTTTTTGAGGAGGAGGATTTCGAGTTGTTTGAGTCCGAGAAGGAGCATCTTGTTCTCTCCGCGAGAAAGGTAGAGACTCACATCATGTCTATCCGTACCACGCTTCACGACGAATGAGAAATCATCGAGATGGGGTCCGATGTGGGTATGTCCTGTGAGGATATCCCGTTCGCGATTTTCCCTGAGATAGCTCAGGATATATTCTTCAGAGTCTTCTTCGTGGAGATATTTGCTCTCATAAGTGCATTCGAGGGTATAATTTTCGAGAAAATAACCAATCTTTTCTATGTGTTCTTCTATGAAGCTATGCCACTTCTTCCTATAAAGTCAGTAGATAGAGGCTTTCTCTGCAAAACTCATATCCCAGAATTCGAGATCATTTCTTTCGGATTCACCATCCCGTATTCTTTTAAGAAGGGCATTTCTCTGGCGCATCACTCCCTCATAGTCCCGCTTCATACTCCGAAACTGATGAAATGTCCGGTCGAGGATGCTGTCGATATAGTCTCGTCTAATTGCGGGTGCGAAGTAGAGAAGATTCATATCGAAGGGAGATATGAATACCGTTCTATAAGGAAGTGACTCTTTGTATTTTTTTGCTGTTACTTTTGTTCATTGGATAGCGTATATATCTTTGGTATCTCTACGAGAGAGAGAAAAAAGCCTTTCGCCTATTTCTTCTCGGTAGGTCGCTCCGAACGATGCATCTTCAGTCTTTGGTGCCTGGAAGTAGTGAAGGGATCCACCTGATATGAGGTGTATCCCTTCGAGTATATGAGTCTTTCCAGAGCCATTTCTTCCTATGACAGCTTGGTACTTCCCGAGAGCAATATACTCTTCTTCGACTCAGCGGAAACCATGTATGGAGAAAGAGGAGAGCATGTATGCGATGAAAAATTCGAAATGTAATATGAAAAAAGCACAAAATCTTAAATCCTAGATGTGGGTAGGAATTATTCTCAGAGAGAATATATAGATTTTTTGAGAGAAGGCAAAAAACTTCCCCCTAAGAGGAATTGATTTTTCAGGAGGCATAAATTATTATTAAATCCCCCAAGCACTTATTGCCGGGGGGGGGGGGGGATTTAGTTTGTGATATTTGATTATCGCTTTTTCGTAATATCGATAAGAAGAGGAGAGGCGATACAGATAGAAGAGTAAGTACCTACGACCGTACCGAAGAGAAGAGCAAGAGTGAATCCTTTCAGACTTTCAGGCCCGAAGAAGAAGAGCGCAAGTAGGACGATAAATACCGTAGAAGAAGTGAGAAGTGACCGACCCAGAGTATCGTGGATCGATTTATCGATGACATGAGAAAGTCAGAGTTTCTTATCTCCTTCATGGAGATTGGATCTGATTCGGTCCATCACGACGATGGTATCATTGATCGAGTATCCGAGGATCGTCAGCATCGCTGTGAGGAAGAAAGTATCAATCTTAAATTCAGGAAAAAAGAATGAAGTCGCTACATAGAGACCAAATGCAACAATGATATCATGAATGAGTGATACTCCTGTGACTACTGCAAAAGGCCAGCTCGCCATACCAGGGATTGATCCACGGAAAGCGTACGCTATGTAGATAGCGATCATGATGATAGCGAGACTCAGAGTGATATATCCAGATTTCTTAATATACGCACCAAATGATTCTCCGATATTGACGTAGCGTGACTGGGTGATTTTCGCACTTTTTTCGAGCGTGAGTTTATCGGTAAGTGCTTTGGTAAAGGTTGCTTTTGCTTCCTGGATCATACTATCTGTCATACCTTCGCTCTTTGCAAACCCTGCTTCAACGATGAAGGAAGTAGTACCAGCGATACCATAGACACTCATACCATTCATCACCACTTTCCCATTTACCATGATGGTCTTCTCGATTTCTTCTGCATATTTTTTTGCGAGTGCTTCAGTGGAATCGACATTCCCCGTTTCCACATTGTATTCTATTTGTATCCCTCCTGTCATATCTATACCGAGATTCACTCATTCAGGAATGAGCCAAGGCGATAGCAGAGAGAATATCACCAGAATAATAGCGATACTATAAAACCGGAAACGATTGTGTACGAAAGAAAACATGGGAATAGGTATTAGGTATTAGGTATTAGGCATTAGATAGACATAATCATATCAATCACTAAAATTCCCTCCATTTATACGATGAAGGTATGAAAAGTCAAAAGAAATAATAGGAAAGAGCTTGCAGATAGGGGAGTATTAGGATATACTCAGTTTAGTATAAAAGATGGATTATTATAATAAGTATATTCTTCAAAATCGGAGAAATATCCTTCCCAAACTATGCAATATAAGATCCCCCTGCAAATAGAAAATGAGGATACGATCGTCGCCTGACTCTCTATCCGCCAACTCGTCGTCATGATGATGTGGGGATGAGTGGGATATGCTATATTTCGTGCACTTGAAGGCTCTCTCGGACCCAAATGAGCTCTTATTTTTGCCGTTCCTCCGGTCATTATTGGTATTATCATTGCTCTAGTACGTATTGCGGAGATGACATTCCTTCCGGCGATTTTGAACTATTTCAGGCTCCAACTCAATAATAAAGAACGAATGTGGTCTATGGGGACAGATAGCTTCTCTGATATGGAGATCGGATATGTGATCCAGCCAAATGAAAAAATCGAATGACAAAATAATGCCAGTCTCGAATCAAAAATGAACGATGAAATCACCGTAAAAATTGGAAAACTTTAGATTATAGATCCCATTTATACATTCTCTCTTATATGCCCGACAATTCCAACGTCCAAACTTGAAAAAAACCATCTAAAGATAGTAGTACTCAGCGCTATCTTCCTTTTTCGGAAATCAGAGAAAACATCATGATCATGAAAGATGGATCATCTCGTATGATTCTGAAGGTCCATGCGATGAACTTTAACCTTAAAAGCACAGAAGAGCAGGATGCAATCCTGATATCCTACCAGAGATTTCTCAACTCTCTGAATTTCCCTATCCAGATCGTCATACGGTCCGTGAAAGTCGATATAGAAGCCTATATCAATCGCCTCAAGAACCTCGCGCTGAAGCAACCAAATGCTCTCCTCCAAGAGCAGACCTATAAATATGTCGATTTTCTGACGAATCTCGTCGATCTCGCTCAGATCATGAAAAAAGAATTCTATATTATCGTCCCAAATGATATGGAAAATAATGAAAGCGTAAGAAAAGTCGGTATGTTTGGGATATTTTCTTCTTTCTGGAGTGCTCTTCGACAAGAAGAATCAGCCGCAGATATCCGTATGAATCGTATCCGTACAGATAGACTCAAGAAGGCAAACTTCGAACGATCTTCTACGGTAAAGATGAGTCTCGAAGCTATAGGCCTGAAGGCAGAAATCCTCGAAAAAGAAGACCTTATCAAGCTCATCTATAACTACTATAATCCTCGTCTTCGGACAGAGAATAATCTGAAGTCAGAGACAGAGAACCTCAATCTTGGGTAAATCTTTGTATTTCAGGTATCTGTAGTAACTATGATTCTTGCGTAGAAAATCTTAATTTTATTAAGATTTTCTAGTTTTTTTAAGGTTTCTGTAAAAGGTTTTTACCATTATAAGAGGTTCTTTCTCAAGTTCAATATTTGTTTTCGTATATCTCCATCCACATTCTTTTAAGTGGAGTGGAAAGCTTACTTTTGTTCTATTAAACTGAGAAAGTCTTCTGTTAATAAAACTCCAGAAATTCTCTATTCAATTTATATGGATTTAGGTTCCTACTCCCTGAGAGAACTCATGATCTTCTTAAAAAAAACTCAATATGAAGTTTTTTTAAGAAGAAGCCCTTACTCAATTCTGGATAATAATACTTGCATATTTTGGTAAAATCCATTGTTTCATATCTCTAAAAAAAGGTCTATACTTTGCTGGGATAAGAAACTTCATATACTCAATCATAAGAGCACGATGATATCCATTATGTCACTTTCAGTGTTCCTGTAAGATTTTGATATGCTGTCTGACTAGGTGATGCCACTGAGCTTGAGAAGTATTTCATCCGAAACATCGATACTGAGTACTGGAATCATCGAGATTTCCTCATTGGTGCTTTCTGAGGGCTCGTATAAAAAACTCCCAATCATCACTGCCATTATATTGCTCATTGAGTAGGCCTAAAGTCCTAAACAACTCTATATTAACTCAAGCCGAAGACATCAATATAGGACAAGAAAGCATAGATCTTTCGGTCATTTCATCATGCGTACGTGGATTACGTGAAGATCATATGACAGATCCAACATGATCAATCACTTTAAACTGCGTTCAGAGTATTCATATCTTTCCTTTTGTGAGAACCTGAAGTTGATTTCTGATTTTATCAGTATCCGGCCATGTATCATCATGGTCGAGAAAAAATACGTATTCCATTCCTGCTTCTATACATCTTTTGATAGCCACATTTCGGGAAACAGCTATTCCAAGATTTCTCTCATTATGAGAAAGCTGTATTCTGTCATCTGCTCTATCCTGAATGATTCACTCGAGTTTGTCACGAGACTATTCTGAATCTGGCTTTCAGATATAATCATTTACTATAAAAAGATAAAACTGTGTATGAGTCTGAGCTAAGACCGAATCAATCGCTTGACTCAAATAAGCGAGTTGATTAAATGAGGGTACTATAATACCCACTTTGCATGAATTCATAGATTATGACTGTATATTAATATAAGTCAAGGCTCTTGCCTAGAAGAAAGTAACTCATATACTTTCTTTTTATGATCCCATATAGCAAAATCAGTACTCAGAAAATCAAGAAAATTATTAAACACTTTTGTACCGATGTTGATGCTACAAAAACAAGTGAATTAC
>JANNCQ010000035.1:0-14590 GCA_031386685.1 Candidatus Altimarinota bacterium
TGAACAAAGAAGCACTATTGACTCTGAATGAATGGAGCAACCCCGAAAGAAAAACTACAATATTTTAAGAAGTCTTTCCCCTATCTTATGCCCACACTCTAATGAAATGTAAATGTAAACTTGATTCTGCAACAATACAAAGATTGAATAATTTTTTTTTTGCGTTATCATAAACGTGAGTCATTAAAATTTATCTTTCTTCCTATGAAGTATATAGTATTATTTTTCAGTCTTCTTTTCTTTTTCTATCCAAACATAGATTCAATTTTTTCTGCTGAAGATCATATATCGGATCAAGACCGACTTTGTAAGTATAAAGATGGTATTTATAAAGTAAATACTTTTAGTTCAGATGAAAGTTTTGTCCCAAACGGATCAGGTCCAAGCGAATCTGTAAGTCAGGTTATAAAAAGAAAGGGGAGTTTATTTTTTATTTTTCTCAGAACGAGATTTCAGGATGGGAATTACTATAATGAAACTTCACTCAATCAGTATGAATGTAAAAAGCAAAACTTCACCCTTCTCACGGGTGTATGATTTTGAATAAGTGATCAATGATCCGTAACTTCATCTGAAATAGATGCGATTGATGATAGATTTATAATAATGAGAGCCTATATCAATTCTTCAAAAAATTATATGCATCATGTATATGATCGTAAACTCAATGAAAGTTATATTTTTGATATAAATTCTATACCAAATTTCAGTACATTTCTTGATTTTAAACCAAACAAGACAGGTATATGAAAAGTCCTAGTTAGATATGTGTCAATGTATTGACTGAAAACAAAATGGATGTCATACGATCTTTTTAAGAAGAGTATTTACTAGCCTAGAAGCTATTTTTTTGACAAGGGAAGAATATATATATAATCAATAGAATTAATTATATTCCTTATAATGTTTCAAAAATTTTGTATATTTTTTATTGCTTTATTTTTGGTGATTTTTTCTGCAGATAGTGCTCTGGCTGCAAAAAAATGATCAAACCCGGTATGTCCAAGTGGACAAAATTTCATAGTCCTTTCTTCGTCTCCGACATGATCGATCTGTCTCGAAGAAGCCTATATGTCCAATCTGCAGTATGGTATCTCTGACTATAAGTCCCGACTTGATACTGGATGAGATATCATACCTATCCTTACGGAGATTCGTGAAAGTATGAAAAATAATAGTCCAGAGTACTCCAAAATCTATGCTATAATGCTTGATCGCATCAAAAAATATGCTTCGAGCCGATGTAATCAAGAAAATCAGAAACCAAAAATCATTATACAGAATGAGTTTCTCTATGCTGGATATACTATTACTTCATCATGTACCACTCCAGAGGTACAACTTCCACACACTCAGATTTTTCTCGATATATCTGTAGGATGGAGTGATATCTGAGGCAATAAATATATATATCAGGGAAGTGGATGAACATTTTCATGAATCAACTTAAATATTGTCTGAAAGGGGAAGCATACTATTAAGTGTGGATATCGTCCAAATTATTGTACAGATGTGAAGAGCGTAAAAAAAGAAATCCAAGTGAATACTCCACTATCAGAAAAAATTACTGATCACTCCATCGCTCGAATATGGAATGAGATCATCCTTTCAGCAATCAGAAGAGATACAGTACGACCTCCAGTACAGGCAAGAAACCTCTTCCATATCAGTGCTGCAATGTATGATGTCTGGGCTCTCTATAATAGCGGAAATACTCCGTATCTTTTCGGAAAAAATGCTACGATACGTTCCTGTCAGATCCCGAAGAAAAGCCAGCTCTTCTTCGATCAAAAAAATATCACTCGTGCTATGAGCTATACTGCTTATAGGCTGATCAAGTATCGATATAGAGAATCTCCTGGATATGCGACGACACTTGATAGCATCAATTCCCTCATGAACTCATATGGATTTGCTATAAATGATACAAGAGATAATCTCGCCAATTCTACTGATGCGACGACGATCGGAAATGCAGTAGCAAAGTGCTATATCGAATATGGGAAAACGGATGGATCCAATGAGGGATGACTTTCCCAAGTAGGTGAGTGAGGGACTCATGCGAATCAATACTACGCCTCTATCAATCCTCCCCTAAATATGAATGGGAGCGGTTGAAATACTGAAATACTTGACTGGAATAGATGGCAGCCACTTTCAGTCGGAATATTTATCGATCAAGGAGGCAATAGTATCCCCGGATGAGCCGCGACATTTATCTGAGCAGAGTGGGGAAATGTACAACCATTTTCTCTTCGGGAAGATCAAAAAACGATACATGAACGTGATGGACATATCTATCCGACCTACCTTGATCCTGGTAGTCCTCCTCAGATTCTCAGCGGATCGGCAAATATCGATGATCTTGGCACAAAGCTCTATAAGTGGAACTTCGAACTCGTATGACTCTGGTCATCCCATCTTGATCCACGAGACAATGTCATGATCGATATTTCACCGACTAAATTAGGCAATACGGAGACTCTACCGACGACTTTTGCTGACATGATGAACTTTTATGATATAAAAAACGGAGGCACAAAAACACTTGGCCGATCGATCAATCCTAAAACAGGCAATCCCTATACCTCGGAAATCGTCCCACGAGGGGACTATACTCGTGCTATAGCAGAGTTCTGGGCTGATGGCCCGAGCTCTGAGACTCCCCCGGGGCACTGGTTTTCTCTATTAAATACTATTTCTGATAAAATCCCGAATAAATACTGGGAAGGAAAAGATCCTAAAATCGATTCTCTGGAATGGGATATAAAGAGTTATTTCACTCTTGGTGGTGCTATGCATGATGCAGCGATATGAGCATGGTGAGCAAAGTGAGCCTATGATTGCATCCGTCCAGTATCAGCTCTACGGGCTCTCGCTTCTCGCGGCCAGTCTACGGATAAAAACCTCCCAAACTATGATCCTCTCGGTATGGAACTCATACCCGGGTATATCGAGATTATAGGCCCAGGAGATGCCCTCGAATGAAAAAAGGGAATCAATAGAGGAAAAATCAAAATGCGTGCATGGAAATGACCAAAATATGTATTTGATCCAAATACTGATTTTGCTGGAGTAGACTGGATACTCGCAGAAAACTGGTGGCCATATCAAAGATCAAGCTTTGTGACACCACCATTTTCCGGGTATGTATCCTGACACTCGACCTTCTCTCGAGCTGCTGCAGAAGTGCTCACGAGTATTACAGGAGATGAGTATTTCCCATGATGACTCTTGACAGTGCCACTCCATGCACGAGATTATCTCGTATTCGAACAATGACCCAGTAGAAATATCACTCTTCAATGGGCCACATATCGTGATGCCGCGAATGAGTCAGCACTTTCTCGTATCTGGTGAGGGATACATCCCCCTATGGATGATATTCCAGGGCGTTTACTCTGAGAAAAAATCGGGAAACAAGCAGTGATCTATGCGAGCAGCTTTTTCAAGAAATAATATATATACGTATAGAGAATAAAAGAAATACTCTAAATATGAGCATTCCATTTATTCCGATTTCTCTTGATAGAGCTATTTCTGAACTCTACTTGTTTTTCTCATAAGTCCAGCTATACTAGTTCAAATACATACGATTATGTCATCACAATTTTTCATCACTACACCCATCTATTATTCGAATGGGATACCACATATCGGTCATGCCTACTCTTCTCTACTTGCCGATACTCTCGCTGCCTATAATCGGCTCGAAGGCAAAGAAATAAAGCTCTCTACCTGAGTCGATGAGAACTCTCAGAAAGTCGTCGAATCTGCAATAGCACAAGGCATGGAAACGATGGTATATGCTGATATGATGGCGGAGAAGCATAGAGCGGTCTGGGATGGTATAGGTATACGCTATACAGACTTTATCCGTACGACAGAGCCTCGTCATCATGCCTTCGTGCAGCAGGTCCTCCAGAAGTCATTCGATGCTGGAGATATCTATGAGTGAGTTTATGAAGGGATGTATTGTATCGGGTGTGAAGCTTTTAAAAAAGAGTCTGATCTGATCGAAAAAGATGGTTCGATGATCTGTCCTGATCATCCGAATAAACCACTTGAACATTTAAAGGAAAAAAATTACTTCTTCAAACTTTCGAAATACCAAGATCGACTCCTCGAATTCTATGAAGCTCATCCTGATTTTATCACTCCACATAGTCGATTTGCTGAAGTTCGAGAGTTTGTAAAGGCAGGACTCGATGATTTTTCTATTTCGCGAGAGACCAATAAATTCGGTATACCTCTTCCATTCGATCCAGATCAAGTCACATATGTTTGGTATGATGCACTTTTTAACTACATCACTGTCTGTCTTGGAGAAGAGTCAAAATGGTGGCCAGCAGATCTCCATGTGATCGGAAAAGATATCGTACGATTCCATGCCATATACTGGCCTGCTATGCTCTGGAGTGCTGGATATGAAGCACCGAAACAGCTCCTCGTGACAGGCCACTTCACGGTCGATGGTCAGAAAATGTCGAAGACCATCGGGAATGTGATCGATCCAGTAGAGTATATCGAGACGTATAGTCGTGATATGCTGATACTCTATCTTTTTAGCGCTTTTCCTATCGGTGAAGATGGGGACTTCGATCGGTCTGAGGCGATACTCCAATATAATGCCAAACTCTCGAATAATTTGGGGAATCTCCTCAATCGTTCCCTTACACTAGCACTGAAACTCGAATGAGGAAAAGTCGGATGATATGAAGAGCCAACTATCGCTGGAAAGAGGGATGACTACATATCGAAATATATGTGGTATATGAAAATGTATGATCTTAAATGAGGACTTGATTCAAGTTTTTCTTTTGCGACAGAGCTCAATCAGTATATCGACACGATGAAGCCATGGAAGCTCGATCCTTCTCTTCCACAAGACCGCATCATCCTCGACCAGACACTCTCTACGATCATGATAGGACTTGCTTATATCGGATACAATCTCTCTCCTTTTTTCGAAAAGAAGATGAAAGAAATGCTTGATCGTATCGGAGTAGGGAAGGGATGGGAGATTGCTCATGGATTTCTCGTGACAGAAAAAGGAGAACCTCTTTACATGAGACTTGATACAAAAAAAGAATAGCTACTTTTCTATCGAATCATTCTTTGCTAATAAACTTCTTTTTTCTTCATGCAGCACTCCCTACCAAAAAATGCGAAAAAAGTATTTTCCTGAATCCGTATGGATATCTATCAGTGGGATCAAGTGCTCTATGATGGATCGACGAAATGCTTCGAGCGTGCTCAATTCCTCGATGGAGCATTCGTCATCTGAATTCTACCGAATGGGAAGATTCTCATGACAGAGCAAGAACAACCATCTCGAGAGGAGCCTTTTTTCTCACTTCCAGGATGAGCCTTCGATGCACCAGATGAAGATTCACTCGAGTGTGCCAAGCGAGAACTCCTCGAAGAGACAGGATATGAGAGTGATGATTGGGAACTTTGGTTTATATTTGAAGGGACGAGTAATATACTCGGTCAGACATATTTCTACATTGCGCATAATTGTCGGAAGATACAAGAAATAGCGCCAGATGGAGGCGAAAAAATCAATGCGATCCTCGAACTCACTTTCGATGATTTCCTTGCTTTCGCAGAAAATCCCCATTTTGTACATTGGCCACTTCTCCGATATCTTTTCCTAGCAATCCTCCATCGAGAGAAATACGATGAACTCCGAGACCGGCTGCATCTCGATAAATCCTGACAATAAAACACTCAGTATGAAATTTCATACTGAGTGTTTTATATATTTTTTTGGCGAAACTCCGAGTCTATAAGATTTTTTATGAATCTATAGCTCGAGTATTTTCCATCCGGTATCATCTTTTCCTGTGGTGAGTATGTGACTATCATAGCCAAAATGAACATCAGTACTGATATCTTTCCATATCCCAGGGAGGAGAATACCATTTTTCCTATATCGATAGAGTCACGATAGAGGATCTCGCTCTATGAAAAGATACGTACGAGGATTCGTCGTATCGAAAAATGCATAATCATACTCGATCTTTTCTGCAGTATAGCCAGTATTTTTTATGACGGCATCGGTATTGCGATAGATAGACCATATACCGTCTTTTTTTCATGCGAATATGACTGATCCACCATCAGCTCAGAGTATCGGGTTCATATATCATTCAAGTCCACAGAGATTTCACTTATATCGAGTGAAGAGGCAATATCGCTTTTCTCAAATAGGTCTTCCGAAGTATGCATATGATCCGCCATCTTCCTCAAGGAATACTTCCCGAATCTCAGAGAGATCTCGAGATGTGATCTCCATATCATGGACTACTTTTTTGATACCTTTCTCTTCGACGCTATAGAGAAAGTGTGAACCATTCGATATATAAGATCCCGAGATATATCCGAGAGGAAGTACTCATACAGGAATCCCATTTTTGATTATCGATTTCTCTGATCCAGAAGATACGAGAGCTATGATGCTCTGTCAGTTTCATGAGAGGGCTATAGCATCAATCTTGCTATAGGATGATTCCATCGGGATACCATTTTTCACGATATGCTTTTCTCCTACTTGCCCTGAAGTCCATACCAGAGTACTCTTGTCTCGTGATAATATGAGAGGAGTATTCATGATGCCCTTGTATTCGATGATCTTACTTCCATTCTCGTGTAGGAGATGTATATTCCCACTTTCTTTGTAGACGATAGCTTTTTCTCATTCGGATATTCGTGATCCGAGGAGGAGCTTGCCACCCGAGTATGCGTAGTTATTCGCATCTATGCCATATACATTTTTTCCGAGGAGCAGTGCCGTCTGCCCTGATTTCAGAGTACCCGTCGAGACTGTACCTTCTTGTACGAGTCTCCACTCAGTTCCTGATGCACTGGGTATACTCGTCAGAAGGCTATCTCTACCACGATCATAGATGAGAGAAGGAGGCGTCTCAGATATGCTTACAGATCGTATACTTCCAGAGAGTTCTCGGATCTCTCCACTGAGATAGGCACGGCTGAGGATCTCATGGCTTTGCCCACGAGTGAAAAATGACAGCGATGACAGGATGAGTATCCCCGCTATACACGCAAGTGCGAATCCTCATACCATGCCGATCACTGTATCTATCACATCAGAGAACTGAGTCTCTTGCTGAGCGAGCTCATCTCGCTTAAAGCTTATAAGTAAGAGTATAGTCCCTAAGATGAGAAATACCCATCACCAGCTTATCCCAGAGGCTCATTCCCCAGTCTTCATATTCGAAATATCACCCAATAGGGTCATGATCCCGAGTACTGCTATCCCGAGTATAGTAAGAGTGGCACTGATCTTGTAGGAAGGCCACTTACGTGTCGATGCGAGCGTGAAAGCGAGTATGAGTGCTATGAGGATAGCATACGCGATTCAGCGTACATCCGTCATGAGATAGGAGAGGAGTGTATCTCCTGAGTGAGTGCCTGGTCCGATGAGTCCAGTGAATACGCTGATAATCCCGAGAAAGGCTATATGCGTGCGTGTAAGCGACATAGAAGTATATTATACGATATACTACACATCATATAGTTTTTCTGTAAAATGCAAGAGGAAATCCCCCTTGAGTCCATCACTACAGTCTCTATCGATAGGAGTTTCTATTTTTTCCTTTATGGTTTTTGAGATTCTTGTAAGCGAGTCATATTTAAGAGTGCCATAAAATCATCTCTACTCAAATCAGAGCCACCATTTTTTTCTATCTTAAAGGACCTGAGAGAATTTATAATTCTCGGCACTCCATTTCATTCTGGTCGAGTTAAAACTTTGATTTTAGCATCATTATCAAGATTTGATACATCAGCCCCAGTTATTTTATCATGTAGAATCCCGAGATTTTTCAGTATTTTATCCCATTGTTGTGGTACTATCTTTTCTTTTCCGAGTGAGCTATTGATATCTTCAGGGGTAAGCCATCTATTACCGATCTCTGGACCATTTTGACTCATAAGAAATGCATATACTTCATCCATGCTTCGAAATTGGGTAATTCAGAGTCTTGCTAAACCATCGAGATTTTGTCGAGTATTTTCTTCGAAGTCCTCAGAGCTTGTTTCTCGTTTTTGGTTGGGATTATATATTTTTTCTAATCGGGACTGTTCAGTATATTTTTTCTGGAGTTCTGTGATATTCGCCATTTCTCCAGAGAAATAATCAGTCAAACCTTCAGTGATCTTTATATCCTCTCATTCCATGCGTGTCTGAGGACGAAAAGTATCACTATATGCTGCTTTTTCATAGAGAGGGATGAGCTTCTCACAAGCTTCTCTTTTTTTATCAGTATCTACTTCTTTTGACCGTAGTATGGTCATATATTCATCAATCATTGGTAATGATAATTCCTGCTGATTGATCGCGGAAAGATTCGGGCGTACAGACTTATAAAGATCAGTGATATTTTTTTCTTTATTTGCAGTGAAGCTTCGTGCTGATTCAAGATCTCACTTGATTTTTGCTTGCTTCTCTTGCTCTGCTGTATCAGGGACATCTTGTGTGACCTGTATCACTCCACGTATTTTCGTCACCTGGGGAGGGCGCTTCTCCATATCTATGGTATGGGTCACTTCTTTGCCATCGAGACTCTTAAATATCAGAGTCTCGCCTCTTCGTTCAACTGGGATATCTCCTCGCCCACCCGTGATCGCTTTCGATGCATCGAGGACCATTTTTTGAGTTTTGTCTGGCTTATCAGCGATATATTGCCCGATATCCTTCGAGCGAAATGGAGCAAGTACTCCGAGATCTCTTGCACTGGCACGAAGCTCGCTAAATGCCATATTAGCATCTGCTTTTGCCTTTTCAGTTGGATTTTTTTCAGAGAGTTGTTTTTTGATCGCTGATTCTGTATCTGGATGAGTAAGATAAAATGTATCGACGAGATTCGTGACTTGAGGATTCGATCCACTTGCTATCACAGCATCAAGCTGTTCTGGAGGTATGCCAGTATTTTTTGCGATATTGCCCTTGATATCTTCAGGAAGGGGAGTACTCGCTTTTGCTTTTGCAAGTTCTTCATCCACGATGGTTGTATCGAGGGATTTTACTTTTTCGAGACGTTCATTCAATTTAGCATATTCATTTTTTCATGCTAATGCTTCCTTATCTCTTCATTCTTGCTCATTTCATAAAAAAGATTGTTCTGATTCAGTTCTGTACGTAATACCATATTCGCCAGCAAGTGTCTCTTGTATTTTTTTATCTCTATCAGCATTTCAGATATTTTTTTCTTTAGTATCGACTAGTATATCTTCTAGGCTTATTATACATAATTCTTTCTGATTTCATTGTAGCGCTCGGATCATCTTCTCCACTTCAGGACTAACCCCGAGTTCCCGTATGAGCGATGAAAGAGCATCTTTCGATGCTTCTCCTCAAGCTTCTGGTATGTCTCGACGTGGTATATCCGACATAAAATAAAATATGGTACCATCACGATACCATATTCCATCTTATTATGCAAAAATGTACACTATGCGAGTGCTCCTGTCGTCGCTTTCCATATTTGTTTGGCCTTTTTCTCTGCAGATGACCGAATTTCTTCAAATTGACTAGAAGTCATTTTTAGACTTCATGTTGCGATAATTCTAGCAGTTTTTATAGGCTCACTAAAATCCCGACCAGATTCAATGATGATATATGAGTGAAATAGTAATGATTCCAATTGCTCTTTAGTTATTGGTTTTCAAGAATCTACATACTCACGAAAGGTTTTTGAAAATCCTAGAGCATCTTTGACTAAATCTTTATCTCCAATCATCGCAAGAGCATTTTGAGCATTTTTATCATATGGTACGAGGATTTTTTTCTGAGCTATTAACGCTCTGAGAGGATGCTCTGGTGCAGGACTGCCGTCTATGAGCTTCCCATTCTCTACAGGCGGAGGGATGATGACACCTTGCTTATCTCTATAATATTTAATGCGTATCACTTTTCCTGTGCCATCAACTTGAGGTATATCTGCGAAGTACTCTTTTCCATCTCTTTCTTGTGCTTGTGCTACTAGGACTGGCTGTTGTACTACGTCAGCCATGAGGGTTTGAGTAGCTGCTTGAGTTGCTGCAGTAACTGCAGGACTAGAAGTACGAGGAGTCACTTCTTGTGATCCTTCTGCTTGTGCTGAAATGGCTGTAGCAGCAAGTCCTGCAATGAGAGTAGATCGTAATCCAGACATAAGCGAAAGAGATTAATAATATTCGCAATTACTTACGTATTTTATCCCATCTTATATGTGTCGTCAAGCGATTTCTTTTTCTCGATTTGATTTCGGATATTTTCCGACTATAGTGCCGATCCTCGATTCAAGAGAAAGATGAGATTATATTTTGACATACCACAAAACCTCTGTTAAAGAGATTTTTTCTATTTCATTGAGCACAAAATGTGAGCAAAATTCTAATTTTTAAGCAAATAATCGGATATTCTACCATTATTCATAATGAGTGATATTAAATATGTATCAATTCCATGACAGATATATATGGATTGAGATAAATATAGCTAATACATAATATAATCATGATCATTTTTTTAGAAGTATATTTATTATAGTAGCTAAGATTCAATATAATATAATACCAAGAAAGCCCAAGAGATAAACTTCTGATATTTCTCATTTATAAGTGTAGCACTTTATAAAAACGGAGAATACTAAAAGCCAGTTTGTCACTAAAAGAGTATTATTAATTATTGTGAAATCTTCTATATTTTTCTTTTTTTGCTTTACTCAATAGAAAAGTAATATTAATGGATAAATCCAAATTCATATAGATGACTTATCTCAAAATATATTTGTTACTCAGTAAAGAATGAGTAGATATAGAAAAAATGAAATAAATAGAATAAATATATAATATAATAATCTAGCTAGTATTTTTTTTATAGTGTTTTCATCTCTAAATCTCAAATAGATTTTTCTAATTAATTGATAATTTATTCAAATAATACTAACTATAATTATTGTTATGAGAAAAATGATGTCCATAGATTATTATTTTTTGAAATAAATCTTATAATATTCAGCAAGGCTATTGGCATAGTCTTTTACTCTTTTAGAATAGTCAATTGCTCTTGAATCACAATACTGATTTTGGACTAAGCAATTATATCATCAATTCCATGCTCTTGCTAGCGTCTCTGCATTGAAAGGTATTTTTTCAGATGCCATAACTGCTTTTATCTTAAGTATTCTTTGGTTCATTATGCTAAGATGCTTGATTGGATCAGTAAGATCAGTTTCGGTGGAATTTGTAAAACCAAATTTTTGTACATCAAGATTTGTGGGATTTGGCTTGATCTGAGATAATCATAAACTACCTTTAAAAAATGAATCTTCAAATATTGGCACAGCTAAATGTGATTGTTCCTCGATGATAATAGCATACATCGCAATAAAATTTTCAGGATATTTCGTTATAAGTTCTTGAAATACCGAGTTTACTCTCGATGTTCCATTCCATCAGAATAGAAGATCGCCTATTCGTGTGCTAAAAGTGTGTCAACCAATAGCAAAAGCAGATGTCGGATTTGGGAGTACTACTTGAGCTCGATCCGAACAATTATCGATCGTAGTTCACTGAGAATAGCAAGTATATCAAGACTGTTTGAGTTTTAGTCTTTCTATAAGCTCTCTTTGGGCTTCTATATACTTTATCTCAGCTTCTTTCATAGTAGATTTATCCATAGCTTCAGTATTTGTTTTTCATACGACACTACTCTTCCTTTGTGAATTAGGAGTAGTTCCTTGTCCTGGCTTCATGAAAAAATCCTGTACAGGATCACCAGCATGGTAGCCTCTCAAATACGATATATCAGCACTATATGGACTCAATGAATTGAGCTTTGTTGCACCATTTTTCGAGATGATCGAGCTTGGAGGGGTAGCCGCATACGCACTCGGCATGATGAAATCCAATACTGTTGATCCAGTCGTAGATACGAGTTGGGTCGATAGGCTTGGTGACATCGCCACCATCTGTCACTTCACCCAAGATTCAAGCGTCGCAGCTATCTCAGCGACTTGCTCAGAGTTTTTCGCTTCTGTGAGACCGTAAGTATTCCTCGTATCGAGAAGAGTCGATGATGCAGTCGGTCGATACTCGAACCATATGAGAGCAGGGAAGTTATATCCAGTAGATTTCCTATTATAGATTTCATATTGCGTGTAAGTTCATCATTTTTTTCCATATGACTTAGAGTCATAACTGACTTTCTGATTCACACTTCGGAGTGGATAATTATCGATCTCGAGTTTTGCTTGATCTTCACCCTGTGGGATGAAGAGATTTCTCTGAGCTTCACTGCTTACTTGCATCGTCCACTGACCTTTCGTTCTATTCGCTCTCTTATAGTAGACATCGATATATCCTGGATAGTCTTTTCAGGGCGTTCCAGAGTAGGTAAATGTCGTACGGAAGCTTCATCATGCATATGGCCTCTCGGGCGTGATAGTTTGTACAAAATTCGGTGGATAAGTATCAGTCCCAAGTGCTATATCTATCTGAGATTTTGCTTCTGCTATCCTCTCAGCTTGTACCTTTATGAGCTCAGTAGTACTGGTCGCCATGATAGTGAGTGTCTCTTTGGCTCCAGATGGAGTCGTATATCGGACTTTCACGCTTGCAGGGTAGTCGCTCATGCCGCTCGTATTCATGAGAGTGATGAGTGTGTAGCTCTGTCATCTATAGACTATAGCAGAAGATGGAATCTGGTAGTTCTGAGGGTATGTGGGTGCGGGAAGATTGAGTCCTGCAGCCTCTATCAGAGATTTGAGTCGTGAGACCATAGACTGAGAAAAATTGATCCTCTCAGATTCATTATTTGCTGTAGCGACTATATTTGGTTGTCTCGGGCCATTTGGGAGGGCATAAGTTCAGAGAATGCTTACAGGATAGTCACTCATACCACTTGGATTCCACTGGTTTTGTACCTCATACCATCATCCTTTATAGGATATACGACCAGAAAAGGAAGTGAGCTCATTTTTATAGTGAGTCGGCAGTGTCGGAATATTCGGATTGGGGGGATTACCAGTTCAAGGCGGAGTACTAGGAGGTACTATGACATTCGCACCTATATGTTCCTGTGCTGCACTATGTACCATAGCGCGTACTTTCACTTCATGGACTTCACTATAGATGATGTAGGGTCCAAGGTGACATCCGTCATTTGGACTTCATCCTACTTGGCAATCGATGAATTTCGGATAGGTGAATCCAGGTGAAGTCTTATTCGATGTGACACGCACGATATAGCTTTTATTATTATAGGAATGAGAAGTTTCTTCGATTGTTTCCTTTCCAGTGTTATTGAAGGCTTGAGTATCTTGTGAGAGCTCTACCCAGTCAGTTGCAAGATCAAATGAGTTTACTTTTCCAAGAATAATTTCTCATGCGAGATTAAACTGCTCTCTATAGTAGAGTCTTTTCGCCTGGAGAGGTACTGTAAGTCCACTGGTACCGGTAAGTGTAGTTGCTCAATTTGGTATTGGAGTACTTCCATCGAGGGTATAGAGGATGGCTCCTCATGCTAAGCTTTGTATACGAAGCATAGGGTCATGATTATTGGGATTTGCTACGATATCGAGCATGAGATGATTCGTCATTTTCGCAAGAGTTTTTATGGCTTTAGTTCTTCGCGTATTATCACCAGAATATATACTCTCCATATAGTCTCTTCATCATGGCATGGATTGATCTATGGTATTTATGACTCAAGCTTTTCCTGCAACTATATCCCTATAGTCGACTATGCCATCATTGTTTGTATCCTCACTTATTGTCACCCGCGCTATACTATCGAGAGTTTCTTTTGACATGGATTCGCCACTTCTACTTCGTATGAGGTCTGAGAGGAGTCCAGCTTTTGGACTAAATACAATTTTTTCTCCTCTCTCGAGCACTGATCTGTGTACGAGCATACTCATTCATGTGTTGATCGGTGTCCAAGATGGATCTACTATACCATCATTATTTCTGTCAAGTTCATAAGAGAAGGATGCCCTCACAATGATCCACTCCGTACTCCCGAGTCGAGTGAGTACATCACGAGGATTATAACTTGATGGTTGAAAAGGGTTAATATAGGGTCCAGTTGCATATCAGGAGATCGGATGTTCGAAAAAAATCCATCCATATCAGAGCTTTCCTTCTACTTCAAAAGGTGCTGATGAAGACACAGAAGAGGTCGGTACAGATAATATTTTCATCAATCCAGCTCCTCTATCAGTGACTCCAGAAGATACTATATTTCCAGTATCTTGAGATACTTCTCTTGGATCTCATCATCCACATGAGCTTACGAGTCATCAAGCGAGTATAGAAAGAAGTACTTTTCTGTGTGTCCTTTTTGGGGCATTATTTCATAGAGAGCTACCCGAGTGAGATCATAGAGTATTTTGACTCTTAGATCAAATTGCAGACTTCATCATATATGGTATAGAAAAATAGTAAAGGCTACCCCAGCCTAAAGGCATGGGGCTTGCCCGTTCTCGTATACACGAAGTATCTATTCTCCTTCTAGGAATTATTGTCACTGATCATCAATATATTTCTTTATCATCTCCTCCTGGTGCACTCCTACGGA
>JANNCQ010000083.1:0-15381 GCA_031386685.1 Candidatus Altimarinota bacterium
GAAGCACTATTGACTCTGAATGAATGGAGCAACCCCGAAAGAAAAACTACAATATTTTAAGAAGTCTTTCCCCTATCTTATGCCCACACTCTAATGAAATGTAAATGTAAACTTGATTCTGCAACAATACAAACATTGACAGAAAAAAATAGTGTGCTAAAATATCTCTATTACTTCTTAATCATTATTTATATGTCAGGAGGACACGATGACCACGGCGATAAGGATAAAAAATCAGGTGGCAAAAGTATGGACTTTGGTATCACCTCTATGATCGGAGGATTCTTCGGTGTAGCAAGTGGTGCAGGAGCTGTAGAAGCGTTTAAAAATGGGGGAGGCAGTGGTGGCGGTTGACACGATCATCACTAATATCCATCAGAAAAAACCTCTCGAATACTCGAGAGGTTTTTAGTATGGTCACATAAGCTCAGTTTCAAATGTTCATGAGTAGACGTTTATAACCCGAGCTACTCGATTTGGATATTTGCTTTTATCTGGCAATAAAGGTATATTTTTACTATGAATAGGTAACTTTCTTTTTTTCGTGGAACCTACTGTGAGTTTAGAGGAAGTGCTCATAGCGTTTTTCATAACAATATGATATTCTGACTTTGAGTTTTGTCAAATAGTCTATTGTACAATTACCACGACTTTTGGTTCTTTCGCAATCTCATGAAGACAGATATCACAGACTTTGCGTTCGACATGGGTCGTGAAGCTTTCTGCATCTTTGAACCGAGCGACATCTCGCAGTATTTCTTTGATGGCGATATCGAGAGATTTCTCGAGGGTCGGGAGAGTCTCGACAGGAGGAAGTCCGACTGTCTGATACTTGATTGCGAATCCTGAAGGTTTCTTCACGATACCGACGACCAGTACTCACTGGGAAGATATCTGGAAACGGTCATGGAGCTCTCTCTCAGCAGTATATCCGACCATACGACCATCGACCGTGATGAGCTTCTTGGATACATATTCTTCGGTCTCTCGGACGCTATCCTCTGAAAATTCGAGTATTTTTCCATTTTTCATCACGATGACTTTATCCTTAGTATATCCCAGGTCATATGCATTTCTCGTATTTCCACGAAGCATATGGGTATATCCATAGATCGGTATATAGTACTCAGGCTGGAGTAGGGTGATCATCTTCTTCGTATCTTCTTCTTTCGCATGACCTCCTGCGTGGATCTCTGATTCCTTATAGTGGTGAATCTTTGGTCCTTGTTGGGTAATAAGATCGAAAAGTCCTTGTACGGCGCGTTCGTTCCCAGGGATTACTGATGAAGAGAAAATAATAGTATCATCGCTTTTCAACGTCGTATCTCGAGATTCACCCGTGACGATACGCATGAGAGCCGCATAGCGCTCTCCCTGAGCCCCCGTACAACAAATTGTGACTTGATTATCTGGAAGACGAGCCGCATCTTCCATAGAGATGATCGTTCCTGGTTTTGGTCGCACATATCCAAGTTTGATAGCGATATCGATATAGTTATTCATTGAGCGACCGAGAAGGACGATTTTGCGATTGAATTTCTCCGCAGTAGAGATGATGAGCATGACTCGATCAATAATCGAAGAAAATGTCGCCGTGATGACTCTACCACTTGCTTTCTCGAAGATATCCTCCATCGAATGGACGACGGCTGATTCAGATATAGAAGAGCCGAGGAGATGGGCATTCGTCGAATCAGAGAAAAGTGCTCGTACTCATCTCTTCCCGAGGGTCTCGAGGTATTCATAGTTCGTCGAGGGGCGATTCGGGAGTGGAGATTTATCGAATTTCCAGTCGCCTGTATGGACGAAGCGTCCCACTGGAGTCTCGATGAGAAGACCGACTGAGTCCGGAATAGAGTGATCGACGACGAATGGAGTAATCTGGAAATACTTCCCTATCTGGATCGGTTCATAACGGGTATACTCTCGTATATTCGGAAGTGCTGCACCCATATCAGCTTGTTTGAGTTTGATGAGCTCATATGCCATAGGGGTTGCATAGAGAGGAGTGCTTCGTCCGAGTTGCTCCATAAGGTAATAGACTCACCCAATATGATCAATATGTCCATGAGTGATACAGGTTCAGACGACTTTTTTCCCACGACAGTAAGAAAGATCAGGGATAGAAGAGTTGATACCGTATTGGTACTGGTCAGGAAATTGTATTCCCATATCGACGATGATCATCTCATCTTCGTATTCGAATCCCATACAGTTCAGACCCACTTGCTCCATACCCCCAAAAGGGATAACACGGAGGGTCCCTTTACTGAGAGGTTTTACTCGTTCTTCTTTTTCTCAGAGAAATTTTTTGAGTGCCTGAGTCGGAGTGAGAAATGGATACGATCTCTTGGGTCTGAAAGAATCTTCGAAGAGGAATGAGTCTCCAGGACGGAGATTTGATTGGAATTTTTTTCCAGAGTCAAAAAAGTTTCTTCCAGATCCCTTAGAATCTGGGGTATTGCCGGTATTGCTTTGGGAGCGTTTGTTTCGCATAAAAATGTGTTAAAAGTAGAAAGTTAAAAGTAGAAAGTCTCACAGTAATTATTTTTACCTTAAACTTTATACTGTATACGGACGTTTTAGCGTTCGATGATAATAGGCATGACGACGGGAGTGCGGCCTGTGATGAGATAACAATATTTTGTGAGCTCTCGTCTGAGATTTTGTACAAGTTCACCTCGTTCTATTCGAGGATTATTCATGATAGCTTCTTCATATATATGACGGATTCATTTAAGTATCTGTTTATGGACACTCATCATTTCGTATGCATGGACGAATCCTCGTGAATCGATAAATATATGCCCGACGATCGCACGGGCGTTGGCATCTTCCTCAAGAACAAAAGTGAGGACACCATTTTCAGCGAGTTCTTGGCGATCCCTGAGGGCATATCCTGCGACGACCCCGATGGACTGCTCATCACGATAAAATGTATCAAATGTAAATTTGAGTGCATTTTTTATGAGTCGTGTAGAAGTGATATCGACGATCTCTCCCGAAAGGAATGACGACATATCAGGAGTGAAATTATATCCTGAAGTATTTTTCGTAAGCACAGGAAAGTTCGAAGTCGAGAGAGCTGTCGTATCGATCATATGGACTCAGTCGATGAATCCCTTACCATTAACTCATACAGAAAGACCTCTCTCAGTATTTTTGAGGGTGAAATCAGCGATCTTCCTATCATCTCCACCAGGAGAAAAAAGTTCAAAAAAGCGACATTTATCCAGGAATTCTGTATCTTTCACTGTATCGCGAATATATGCAATAACATCACGAGTACCGTATACGAAAGGGAATCCGAGCATATCGAGCATCATCTGAAATGAGATGCTATCGAATCCTGGCTCAAGAAGCACCCATCAGGCAAGATGATCTTTCTCGCTCTGTATAAGTCGCATATCAGGAAAGCTCGGATAGGTTTTACCAGCATTTTCTACAGAAGAAAATCATGTACCAATGATAAGTGTAGTATCTCCTGTCCTCGTAAGCATAAGTGGATCTCCGACTCCATGGGGTGAGAGTATCACCAATCGAAGAAGATCCGAAGAAAGAGTAGGAAGGTATGTCGACTTCATGGAAGCGACGAGATTCCGTAGGCTCGTAGCAAGTGAAATCTCTCCCGGAGGAGTCATGGGACTCAGAGACTTCTGAGGTGGACGAGGTGTCTTCTCTCGCACTGGAGGATTCATCCGAGGACGATCTTGATAGTTTGATCATACACTCTGGGGTGGACGAGGAGGTCTTTGAGTCGGTTGGGAAGGTCGAGCATCTTGAGATGGCGCGTGAATAGCATTTGATTCACTACCAAAAGTGATATCATCAGTATCACCAAAAATATTTCACATAAAAATATGGGGAGAAGAGGAGAAGACTCCTCGAAAATTAAGAATTTTTACGAACAAACGAGTATATATAGACTCTGAGGTTTGATCGGCAAATTTCTAGGAAAAGGTATTTCTCAGAAAACTAACGACCAATATATGATATAAGTATATGGATTAGTTTAAGAAATACAAATATTTTTTTACAGAAACTGGGACTTTCGTGGTATCCCAGATGTAGCTTGGAACTTTTCCTATACCGAAATCCGTATCAAGAAAGGTTCCATCCACAAAAACATATTCTCCAAAGAAGAGATATTTTTTTCGGAGGGATTCGTTTTTCAGAGCACGCTCTGCAAATTCGTCATTATGAAAGACATAAAACGTGAAAGACTCAGCAAAGTCTTCCCACTGATTAGTCGCAGCATATCAGGAGATAAAACTGGCGATTGTTTCATTTGCTTTTTTTGTCTTTGATCATTCCCAGCTGATCTCATAAAAATGAGAAGAAGGATCAGGATTTTTTGCGACTGATATAAGACTATAAATATCGATATAGTGCGCAACTTCGTGGACCAGAAGCTGGATGAACTCTGCATCTTTGGATACGCTCGGAGAGAGGCGGATAGACTTTCATGTCATCTGTCCTCTCGGTTCGATAAGCTTCGTATCGAGGATAATCGAGAGTGCCCTATAGCCGAAGTGCATCTGATCACTCGAGAGGACTTCTTCGATCAGCCTCTTTCTTGGTTCGATGTTTTTCGAGCTTCCGATCGACTCCACGATGAATCCTTCTCCTGCAGAAAATATCGGAAGTGATACGAAACAGAAGATGACGATAAGAAGAATACGCAACATATATATTTGTATTTTGGATATGAGTCGGAATGCTAGGTTTGGCCTGAGACGGTATAGATAAAATTTATAAAAATGTCGACCAATCCAAATGATGCCATGAGAAGCACCAGTCAGATAAATGCATAGATCGCCGTAGTCTTTGCTTTCTTCAGCTTCTCATCTTCTGCATACGCTTTGGTATACTGTATACCCGACCAGACGATAGCTCCTACTGCGAGAAGTGCTCAAAATGAGATAGCGACCGAAGCCATATTTTTTATATAAAGGCGAACTCATGCTTGATCGTTGGAATAATATGTACTCGGATCTACTCATTGGGTTCCAGCTCAGCAAGTTTTTAAGATATCAGCTGCTGGACGAGGATCATCTTTAAGGATCACGCAAGTACTTGGCAAGGCAAATATATTTCAAATATTTAATATAAAAAGCGCGATAAGAATATATTTTTTCATAAAAAACATTAGAAAGATAGTCGGGATACAAGAGAGATAATCGCATATCAGAATGCGATACATATAGCACCGATAGCACCATAAGTGAGGGATTTCCATGCTTTTTTCACTTTCTCTTCATTTCACTCCGCAAGGAAAAGCTCATATGCCACATAGAGAGATGTCCCGATGATAACGAGGGGAAGCGCTACCTTAAGGAGGAACTCTTCAGCAAGAGAAAGAAGCTCTACGAGTCATTTACCACTTCCCCCATTATTAAAGAGAGAGTTAGTGGGATCAATACCTGTACTGATTTTCTCAGCAAAGAGAGAATCAGCGGAAAGAAGAAAAAGAATGAAGAAAGGAAAAATGCGTTTCATAAATTTATAATTTGATATTGCCTACAAGATTGACAAGAGAGTAAGCAAGCCCCGCTACTATGACTCAGACGATAGAGTAGAGCACTATATAACGTCATTTTTTGAGCTTTTCATCTTCTCATACTGAGAGGATCATCTGTATCCCACCCCAGGTGATACCGATGACACCGAGTATAGCTGCTACGCCGATAGCATACGTAATAATTTTGGCAATAAGAACGGCAGGAGTCGTCGTTATGACTCCAGGAGGTACGACGATTGCTCATCCTACGTCAGCAAAAGAGCTCTCTATAAAAGATATACTGATTGCGAAAATGATATAAAAATAGCGAATCATGATATATATTTAAGTTATGGAACCGTTGAGGAATCCTGCAGCTAAAGCAATAATTGTGTAAGAAAATAATGCGACAAGAATCGCGACAAGATTCCACTTAATAATATTTTTTGCTTGGCTCGCCTTCTCACTATCCCCACTCGAAAGGATGTAGTAATATCCAGCAATTACCATAGATACTCAAGCAATTATCGGTATGATGAATAAGAGAAGACTGGCAATCTTTCAGAGGAGAGTCGTAGCAGCTACGGTACCTCCAGTTATATCATTTCAACTGCCGACAGGATCAATATTCTTAAGATTCACCATAAATCCTGGACAAGTAATGTCATCCTTTCCACCTCCAGCACACCGATCGGCAGCAAATGAGGACAGAGAAAAAAAATATATTCCAAAAAAAAGAGTAAAATAAATGAAAAATGATCTCATAAAAAGTATTAAATATACTATTATGATAGCAGATTATTCGAAAAAATCCAAAAATTTGCTAAAACAATATTTTTTTATATAATCCGTTCGATTTCACGCTTTATTTTGCAACTTTCTGTTATGTCATTTCTCCACATTGGACTTATCATACTCTCACTTATAATTATCGTCATTACGATGCTTCAGGCAAAGGGAACTGGACTCTCTATTGTTCCTGGATCTGATGATTTCGGAAAGTTCGAACGCCGTGGACCAGAAAAAATCCTACATACGGCCACTATCATTCTGATAGCTGGTTTCGTACTTCTTGCACTTATCTCGTACTTTATATCTTAGCTCGAGTTTTTGGAGATTTTATTTTTCCCTCATGAATCTGAGCCGATTTCGCCTTCCTGTCATCTGGACCGCTGGAACCATACTTATCCTTACTCTGCTCCATCTTATAGGGGTATATATCTATGAATGATGATCTGTGATAGGAGTCCCTGGATGAAGTATCAATATATGACTCGTAGGACAAAGTCCGGAAATACCAAATCCGATGCAGTATTCTCAAAATAAAGAACACGATCTTATACTGAGCTTCCTTTTTCGGTCAATGATCCGCTACAATACTGAAGCCTGAATATATGAGTGAGATCTGGCAAACTGTGATCTCAATGATCTCTCAAAAGTGACATGTATCCTCAATGGATCTGGTGTATGGTCTGATAATACTGAGATAAAAATAGATGATGTCGTAGCGACATATCAGGCATTCAAAGATAATCCTCCCAGTGATAAAATGCGAGCATTTCTTGGAAAAGTTGCTATCGTATCGAAGGATTCCAAAACGATAGAGCTGACCTCTAATGAGAAAAACTCTCTCATGCTTGATCTTCTCGGATCACCCGTACTCAGATCAGATATGATAGAACGTATCCGTACAGGAAGGCTCGGAAAAGATGGATATGTGACATCGGGAGCTTATGTGTTTCTCGAAAAAGAGAAAAATACTCAGTACGGATATGATCGAATCACCATAGGAAAAAATACGAAGAATAATGCTATAGGATGGCTCGATAAGTATAACTTCCTTTTCTTCCCCGATGAAACTTCCTTAGAAAGAAGTGCAGATATACTGAGCGTGATAGTACCTACACCTCTTTGAGGGAAGATGCTCCTCGGTCCAAGATTTGTATCCTATGAATATGCGATGTATGAGTATATCGGGCTTTTTCTTAATACTGACACCGTAAATACCTCTATACGGAGATATGTTTTACTCCAGTCAGAATCATGACTCTCAGGAACGGTCGTCAAAAATGAACGTCCTATTTCAGAGCTATTCCCACAAAGCACAAAAACTCCTGTAAAGCTCGAAAAAAATCTCGCAGATATTCTCAGAGATGCTGGGTATAGAAAAGTCGATGACCGCACTTCTCTCCTTGAACAAGATAATGGTATGCTCACTGGTTCAAGTGTAGAATATGGAACTAATATCTACTTCGATACTCCTTCAAAATCAAAAATTATCTTTAGTGAGGTGGCCTGAGGCGAGATCACTCTCGCTGGAAATGTCCCCATAGGCATACAAGCAGTGATGATCAATGGATACTCATTGAAAGAATATATTCCCGGAAATGGTCGATTCACCTATAAGGTCAGTATAGCAGATGGCACTCTCATCGAATGAAAAAATACATACACTATCGAATTCGAGTCTCTTACTGGAAGTAGAACTTCACGTGATACACTCACACTCTACTATTCTCGTGACTCTACAAAAATCTCAGATCTCAAAAAGGAAGTGGATGCCGCCTACTTAGCAAAGCTCAATACTCCTGAACTCATCGCCGAAAGACTCAAAAAAGTAGCAGAAGAGAAAACAAAAGTTCAAGCACTCAACCCACGATACTACTATGATAATAAATACACCCCGTACGAACTGAGCCTTGTCTACCTGAGTGATCCAGCCTCTCTAGAGACATACGCAAAAAATATATCGAATACCCTTCTCAATATCGGTATAAAAGTGAATACTACGGCTCTGAGCAGTAAAGATTTCTCAGCGATGATGCAGAAATGAGAAAAAAAGTATGACCTTATCGTCATAGGATTCGAGGCAAATGGAAGATTTTCTCGCATAGGTCAGATATTTTTATCGAGTGAAGCAAAAAATGGAATAAACTTTGCAAAAATCGAAAGTAAAAATCTAGATGCTCTTTTTGCATCACTGCGTGTATCTTATATAAAAACAAAAACCGATGAGATCATAGCAAAGATTGGCGATATCATCCATACCGAAGCCTTCTTTCTCCCGATATCGAGCCCTCTCCATACATTCTATATCGACCGAAATCTAAAAGGTATAAGGAATATTCCTACATTTCAAGATATTACTAC
Source organism: Candidatus Altimarinota bacterium (assembly GCA_031386685.1). Taxonomy (GTDB): domain Bacteria; phylum Patescibacteriota; class Gracilibacteria; order BD1-5; family UBA2023; genus JAGOMW01. The sequence goes on from JANNCQ010000083.1 coordinate 8,651, forward strand.
CCTCTATAGAGTTCTCCAGAAAACGAGTATAAAAGAAGAATATCTCCTCAATCTTGAAGGGAAATGAGTCACCGGATTCTTCTCTTGGTTTTGGTGAAAAATTAGCCTATAAAATCTTCATGAAAGAACATATAGCACTGCAAGCTTGGGAGATGATTACTCGATTTTCATCTCTAAAAAAACTGAACTTCTTCCCGTCACTTATAGGAATGACTTGGTTATTTTTAGTGCTTACATATCAGATTACATTTACATTTATTGTTGTTTTTCAACAAAAGGATAAATTTTTCCAATATCTTTCGAACTTCATGCATAAAGAATACTTTACAGAAGTTTTAGTAAGCTTAGGAATATTATTTATACTCTATATCTTTGTAGCCCCTCTCGCCGAATGAGCTATAGTGGAAATGATACACTCATATAGGCGATCTGACGGGAAAAAAGTACACCGCACTTTCCAAGGTGTATTCGATGGATTTCGGCACTTTCTTCCTCTTTTTGAAGCACATAATGTGATTGCTGTGTTTAAACCACTCACTATCATCACATTTTATATACTTCTCTTACGTATGTTCTGAAAGGAGTTTTTTGTACCCATTACCTATATCATGAGTGGTTATCTGATATTTGCATTTTTTCTGAATATGTGTTTTTCTTATGCAAAATTCTTTATTATTTTCGAGAATCGCTGAGTCATCCAGTCACTCTCTCTATCCACAGGAATGGCCGTCCGTCATATCAGTATCACAATGCAGCTCTATTATACGATGATTCTCCTCTATCTTCGTACCATTATTGTGGCTATCATATTCCTCGTACTCCCCTTTGTGATATCGAGTATTGTGACGTTCTTTACGATCATAAGTGTACAGATCGTGTTACTGGTAATATTTTGAATTCTGAGCTTTGTACTCTTTATTTTTATCGTCCACTTAAATTCTACACTCGAAATATTCGTCGAAGCAACTTGGTATGAGGCATATCAGCTCTGCAAAAAAGAAGATAAGGAATACGACCACGAACATGGCGGACACTCTGGAGATGACCACAATAACGAACATGATAAACACGAGCAAGATGATACAGGCAGCCTCACATGACACAATGAACATTCAGGACATTCATAAATAGTCAAACTACGATAGAGCATTTTTACTTTTACTTTTCTGGACACCAATAATCTTATCATCGAATACTCCCAAAATCCTGGGAATAAATATATCATGGAGGGGGCTTCCATACAATATCGTGAGCACAACCGTATCTGCGCTGACGTGATAGAGGTATTTCTAAAAATCGAGGGAGATATCCTTATTGGCTACTCATTCGATGGATATATGTCGATCGTGGCAACCGCTTGTGCCTCGATTACGTGAGAATCCCTCCTCGAACAAGATCTCGATACTATCCTTACCTATGATGAAAGCTACATAAAGGGAATTATCGGTGATGGCATCTCTCCTCGGAGACGGAATGCCTCACTTATAGGGCTCCTCGCTGTGAAGAATGCTATCCATGAATATAGAAAAGATGGAAAAAACGAGGATTTTAGTGATATTATCCTCGGATAATTCATTGAAGTTCATCAAAAAATATATCTATATCCTCCTTGGTATTATAGATATAGAGACTCATGCGAAGAGTCGCCTGAATACCAAAGTAGCGGTGCAATGGCTCAGTGCAGTGATGTCAGACACGGACACATATTCCCTTCTCGGCGAGCATATCAGCAACATCAGTGGGGTGTCGATTCGAGAAAGCAAAGGAGAATACTCCAAGACGATTTGTAGCATCTTTGGGGCCAATAAGCCGTATCTCATGTGAGAGTGTGGCGATCTTCGACAGAGCGTACTCGACAAGACTTCTCTCATAAGTCTCGATCGCAGGATATCAGCCGATACTTTCGATATATCCCAGGGCGGCAAGGACTGAAGCAGCCCCTGCTATATGGGGAGTCCCGGGTTCAAAGCGATATGGAAGACCTGCTGATTCATATCACTCTTGTGTAACGGAGTTGATAGATCATCATCCAGAGATTGCTGGATCCATCTTCTGAAGCAGGAGTTTTTTGCCATAGAGAATACCGATACCCGTGTCAGACATGACCTTGTGCCCTGTGGCGATGAAGAAGTCAATATCGAGATCGACAACATCGACAGTAAAGTGAGGAAAAGCCTGACTTCCATCAAGCACGAAGATTCTATGAGGATCATCTTTTTTTACTATATCACGAATTTTCGCAATATCTGTGATCGCTCACGTGACATTCGATGCTGCCGTAAGACTCACAAGCCGTGAAAAGGCAACTTTCGACTCTAGGTCTTTGAGGTCAAGCCTTCCTTCAGGAGTGACACCGATCCAGTCTATGATGATACCAGTCTCCTCAGCAATTATCTGCCATGGAACGATATTCGCATGATGATCGAGCACAGAAAGAAGAACGCGATCTCATTTTACGAGCATTCTTGATTTTACGAGAGAACGCGAAAGAAGATTGAAGGCATAGGTCGCATTATAGGTATAGACGATTTCATGCTTTGACGCTGCCCCAAGGAATAATCGTACCTTCTCCTTCGAAGCTTCATAGAGGATTTCTGCTTTTTCTGAAAGATCATAAGACCCTCGATGAATATTGGCATACGAATGGGTGAATATATCTGAAAGAGCATCTATCACGACACTCGGCTTTTGTGAGGTAGAAGCAGAGTCAAGATAAATAGTATCTGGGTGTTCTTGAAATAAAGGGAAATCATTACGATACATAGGAGAGGGTATAGTTATTGGGTAGGGAGCTCTATGCGTAAGAGAGCAATACGTGATTCTTCTACGATATCAGGCCAGTCGGTGAGGAGAATGAGTTCTTTGAAGAGTTTTTTCGCACTTTCTATATCACCAAGATCAGCATAAATAATCGCTTTTTCGAGAAGATAATTCGGATTTGCTACCATAGCTTCCTCGGATGTATTTTGTATAACTGATGACGCATTGTCAATTTGACCCTGAAGACGCAAAGTTCGAATATAGAGAGGGGTAATATGATGTGATTCCTTGAATTTACGGAGTCCATCTTGTGCCCAAGACGCTGCGCGAGGATACTGTCACTCTTTGATTGCAGCGGAGATACCCACTGCAAAGTCATCTTCAGTCGCATCATTTTCTTGAAGAAGATAGTTCAAAACTTTCATCATACCCACAGTATCATCGAGCATAGAATAATTATAGGCAAGGCGTCTTTCGAGATTTGTTTTGGGTGTATATCCTGCTATGATGGCATTATTGAGATAGAGGTTCGAGGATACAAAATCAGAGAGATGGAAAAATACTTCTCAAAGCCGTATAATAGAGTCGAGATCTCTCGGGTTCGATCCAAGATAGTCGAGTATATATTTCTTCGACTCCTCATACTTTCCCAGTTCGAAAAGAGAGAATCAGAGTATTTTTTTCACTTCAAGGTAGTCCGGACGCTCAATAAGCATCTCACGAGCAAATTTTTCTGTCGTCCTATATGATCCTTGTTCATAGAACTTCGCGGCTACGAGGAGATTTCGATACTGATAGTCGGGAGAGATTTTCTCAGATTTTTTTATTTGAGACTGGAGATCTTTGATTCGACTTTCTGACCCAGAATATCCTTCAAGATTCACGATACAATTATGAATCCCACTATAGCACGTATCTATCATCTGAAAATATTCGGTAGATCCTGTCGAAAGAGTGAGTTTTTGTATTTCTCAGAGACGATCAAAAATACTTTCATCAAAGAAGAGAGCGTCAAGCAGTTGTTTTTTCTCTGAGTCTGTCAATTCACTCAAGGGGACTTTGATATACTCCTCGTAGGCACGTGCCCAGTTTTTGAGAAGATAGTAGACATTCGCTGTTTTTTTGCGTACTACTTGATCATTTGGGAGCTTCTCTTGGGTACTCAGATAGTATGACAGAGCTTCTTCTGGGGCATTTCGCAGAGAATAAAAATCTCACTTACGGATACCCGTGATATAGGATTTACGCTTCTTCGCAAGATCGATACGTTCATCAGAAGAGATAGACGCGACATAAGCCTGAGGAGCAATAGTTTTTCCAGTTCCAGAAGAGAGAGTCTTCTCATCAAAAGAACAAGAAACAAGGAGAAAACAAATGGTGATGAGAAAAATACAATAATTCATGCTCATACTATAGGGAAATACCCAGAAAGGTAAAATTAAATAGAGAAGAAAATATTGGCAAGATGCTTCTTTATAGTATACTTCTCTCTAATTACAATTTTTAGGAATCTCCCTTCATTAATTATTATTTATATATATCTTCACTCATGTACGCACGATCAGACTATAATTATACCCTTCCTCCTGAGCTTATCGCGCAAGAAGCCATACATCCACACCATGATGCTCGACTCATGATTATAGAACGAGAAAGTGGTATGCTTCGAGATGAATCTATTTTTTGGAATCTTGATCAGTATATTCCGAATGATAGAGTGATCTTTTTCAATAATTCTCGCGTCCTGAGAGCCCGTATACGTCTCAAAAATATACGCACAGAGAATCCTAATGGGTCAGAAAAATATATACAAAATGGGGAAATTCTTTTTTGCCAAAAACAATTCGACGGCAGCTTTGAAGCCCTCGTACGACCAGGAAATAGATTCAAAATCGGGACCAAAATCTTTATTGGAAAGTGATATCTCGAAGTCATCGGTGTATCAGAAAGTGGAAGATATATGCGGGCTTATGGTGAGACGATAGAATCTCTTATGAATAGCTATGGAGAGCTCCCTCTGCCTCCCTATATAGAGTACAATCCATCAAAAGAAAAAGATTACCAGACGACTTTTGCAGAGAAAGATGGATCGGTAGCTGCTCCGACAGCATCACTCCACTTTACACAAGAGCTTCTCTCTAAGCTCCCTCACCCGAAAGAGTATATCACTCTTCATGTGGGACTCTGAACATTCAAATGAGTAGATACCCCTGATATTCGAGATTACCAGATCCATAGGGAGATGATAGAGATAGAATGGGATGTATTCGAGAAGATAGCAAAACTCAAGACAGAAGGGAGAAAAATACTTGCCGTCGGGACTACTGTATGCCGTACACTTGAGTCTCTTCCCTATCTTTGGCAAGAATTAGAAAAAGCAACAACTATACACTTCTCAGATGAAACAAAAGTATACTGGAAAAATCTCACGAAAGACTTACCTGTGCAACCGTATATTTCTTCCATTTCTACATATAAGGGAAGTACATCCGTACTTTTTTCGACAGAAATATATATATACCCAGGAAAGAGCTTTCTGATTATCGACGATCTCATCACAAACTTTCATCTTCCTGAATCTTCTCTTCTGATGCTCGTAGGAAGTTTCATGGGAAATACTGCTATGTTCGATATCTATAGGCAAGCAATCGATCGAAGGTATCGTTTCTTTAGTTTTTGAGATGGTATGTATATACGAAGTAAAAATTAAAAATAATTTTGACAAAAGATCCTCTCACTATATACTGCCCCTACCACACATTCGGAGGGATGGCAGAGTGGTTGATTGCAGCAGTCTTGAAAACTGCCGTGCCGCAAGGTACCCAGAGTTCGAATCTCTGTCCCTCCGCCATTGAAAAATAGTACTGCCTCATTTCGGAGGCAGTTTTTTTGTATGAACTCCTTTTCTGTAGGAGCATAGGAGAGCTCGTGCCTCTGTTCATCCGCCATTTCATATAAAAGACCTCTCAATGAGAGGTCTTTTATATTCAGAAGGTATCAATGCAAATCAAATTTAGAATCATTCTTGAGAGCACTATTTCCACATTTTGAGATTACATTAGGTTATTTCACTGAAGGTATCTCATACTATGTAGAAATTATTTATTGTATTTTCACAAAATAGGGTCAGTCTCATTTTACGGTGTATAGCGTGCCACTAAAGTAAGCTGACTGAGTGAGTGTACCTGTGAATCCACTTATATCTCAGCTATAGTTACCTCAATTTGGCATTTCCATAATCATAAGAACATCATAGAAATTTGGGCCTTGAAGAAGTGTAGTAGCCATACCATAACCATAACGTCCTATTATACCGCATCCATTTGATTTTGTAGATAGTTGATCTCTAATAGGTCTTCCATTTAGATACTTATCAAGCAGAAGTTCGTTAACGCATCCATTATCATGAGCAGGATAATTTTCTTTATCTGTAAAGTATGCAGCATGAATCTTCATTAATGCATCCATGTCTACTATCCTCGCTGAATCACGTCATCTTTTGAGATAAATTGAATATGCAGGATATAATGTAGCTATAAGTATTCAAATTATTGAAAAAACAATCATTATCTCCATGAGAGTAAATCCATTTTTTCTGTGAAATACTTTTTTATTTAGCATATGAACTATTAAATATCTGAGATGAAATATAAAGTAAAAAACAGACACCTATAGAATAGGTATCTACTTTTTTGAAAAACTGCTATTATTCATTGATTAGTTTCCTATAATATATCCTGAACCTGTACCTCGAACGGCTCCAAAGTCTGCTGTAAAATTTGTAGCTCCTGTAAGGGTACCTAAACTAGCTCCTGTATTTCCACCATTTGCGTTCTCGAAGTATGCGATAAGCTGGTAATTATTTCCTATATTTGAGCCATTTACTGTACCTGTATTATATCCATAGTTTGTTCCAGCACATCCATTTAGTATACCACGAGTACTTTGTGGGTCCTTCGGAAGTCCCTTTG